>JBALXF010000019.1:0-15710 GCA_036961085.1 Psychromonas sp. | reverse complement strand
CAGCCACAACAGCCTGGCATTGATTTGCTGTATCATCGCTCGGGATTCGCCATGTTCTACCACTATGTAATAATGGTCGTAGCATTTTGTGCAGTTTAATGTAGCGCTCAAACCCTTGCTTCTCAAGTTGATCCTCTTTCACGGGATCAAGCTCGATACCCATATGACCGAATAGGGCCGTCAATCCTCTAAATTCAATGCTATGGCGACGACGGGTACTATGGCAATGGCTCGAACCAATATGGCTGCCCATTACTTCTGGTGGGAAAAAGTAGCTCATACCACGCTGGATCATTTGGCGTTCTAACGCATCATTATTATCCGAAGCCCAAAACCGTTGTGTACGTTTCAGTATTTCAAAGTCGATGCGTCCACCGCCCGCAGCACAAGACTCAATATCTACATGGGGATGTTTATTACGAACCTTATCAACCAACTGGTAATAACGTTGAGTTTGTTGGTGGGCTGCTGCTTTACCTAAATGAGCAGGTTGTACTATTTCACGATTCATATCCCATTTTATGTAAGCAATATTGTAGTTGCTTAGGAAATAATCAAGCCTTTCAAATAAGAAGTTAAAGGCATCATCATTTTGCAAGTCAATTACATATTGATTGCGCCCAGTTGGCTGTTCATAACCATCAATGCCCAATAGCCACTCAGGATGAGCGCGGTAAAGGTCTGAATCTTTATTGATCATTTCAGGTTCAAACCACAATCCAAATTCCATACCTAATTGATTGACATGTTCCACAATTGGTTGCAAACCATTAGGGTATTTTTTATTGTCTAGAAACCAATCACCTAGTCCTGCTTTATCACCAGATCGACCTTTGAACCAACCATCATCGATAATAAAACGCTCCACCCCCATTTTTGCGGAGTGTGTTGCCATCGACATAATGTATTCTGGATCGTGGTCAAAATAGATGCCTTCCCAGGTATTCAGATGAATGGGACGTGGCTTACTGGTAAAGTCTGGCGGTAAAATAGCACCACGAACATGGTTATGGAATTGCTGACTCATACCGTTTAAACCATGATTGCTGTAGCTTGCATACAGCCAAGGTGTAGTAAGGCTTTCACCCTGTTTTAATGCTATTTCCCCAGCAAGATAGATTACTTCAGCTTGCATATAGCGGCGTCCATCCGCTTTTACATCGACACGCATTCTATGGTTGCCGCTCCAAGCAAAATGAAACCCCCATACATTGCCGTTCATTTCATCGAAGTGCTGTGTGCCCGCGACTAATGCCGGGTAATGTTCATGAGAAGTGCGGCCTCGACGATTCTCTTGTTGATAACCACCGTGATTTAACATTTGTCGCGTTGTTTGGAATTCATAAACCCAGCGCCCGTAATAGGTCATTACTTCATTTGCATGGGCAGGTAAGGGTAATGTATTAGCAAGACGGTTAACTTGATAAACACTATTTTTAGTATTGCTCAATGTCTGGCGAGTTTTAACTACATCATACTGATCTAACTGTAATTCTGTTGTTAATAGTAAACCAGCATGTTGATCCTCGCTTACAATAGTTATGCTACTTGATTGTTTTTTAATGTCCTTTATAGCAAACACGGGGGCCCAATCCAAGCCATCGCGATGCCCTTCTAGGCCTGGACTACTGAAAATTCCGCGGCCCAACTCTGGGCTAAGTGTCATTGCGACATCATTATCTAATCGGCCGTACGGAACGGGTCGATGTAATGCGAACCTAAAATCATCTAGCTCCCCACTCACAGGTTGACCCCAGTGCAGAATTTCAGCGAAATCGCCTACTTCTACCAGTAATTGGGTTTTTTCACCCATTAACGTTATCAGGACATTATCTTTCATATTTTCTTGCCTCACATATTTTTATTGTTAAGCATGATAAGGAAAATGGTGAAAATTTCTGTGAGCTAGGCTATAAACAATGTAAACGTTACCACGCATTAAATCGAATTTTTTGTCACGATTGCTAGCCATTAAATTTTTATGCTTGTCGTCTTTAATTATCGTTCAAAAAACAACATCGCTCCTTTCAAATAGCTGATAATTTTTTATTAAGTGAAAGCATATTAATTATAAATATCTGTTTTTAAACATACACCTGTTATTTTATAATTTATTTAGCGATCTTACTCACAGAATTTATTTAAAAGTAATAGTTCTATATAAAAACGCCAAGCAGATCGTGGAAACGTTTCCACGACTTAAATACACTCATCCTGCAATTAGGAATGAAGGTTTAGACAGAATAGATGAAAATTGGCTTACCAAAAGCAAAAGATTACTTGTTAAAGCGGCTAACTAAATAAAGTTCAATTTAAATATTTCACCATTAAAATTTTAAAATATAACGACATTATTCGTTCTATTTATCAATAAGTTTAGTACTAAATAAGAGTAGGAAAACCATGACAAATTTTACAAGTATTATGCAACGACAAGATTGGATAAATCCACAGGTTGTGAACGTTAATTGTCTTAATGCACATAGTCCTTTATCAAGTTACCGCGCTGTTGAAGATGCTAAAAATGATGTTAATAGCCAACGTAAGTTATTAAATGGTACATGGAAGTTTAAGTTGTTTGATTCACCACAACAAGTACTTGGTGAGTTCGTTGAAACAGATTTTATCGATGCTGTGTGGGACGATATTAGCGTGCCTTCTAACTGGCAGCTTCAAGGTTACGATAAACCAATTTATGCCAATGTTAAATACCCATTTGAGGTAAACCCGCCCTTTGTACCACAAGACAATCCAACCGGTTGTTACCGCACCACTATCACCTTATCGGAAGCTGATTTAGAAAATACGCAACGCATTATTTTTGATGGTGTTAACTCCGCATTCCACCTTTGGTGTAACGGTGATTGGATTGGTTATAGCCAAGATAGTCGTTTACCCGCAGAGTTTGACCTATCTGAGCACCTAAAGGTCGGTGAAAATAGTATAGCAGTGATGGTGTTGCGTTGGAGTGATGGTAGCTATTTAGAAGACCAAGATATGTGGTGGCTAAGCGGTATTTTCCGTGATGTTACGTTATTGTCTAAACCTAAAAAATGTATTGAAGATGTGTTTATCACACCCGATTTAGATGCTTGTTACCGTGATGGTAGCTTATCGATTGTGACTCGGATTTCAGCGCCTGCATCACACCAAGTACAGGTGCAGTTATTTGCAGGTGAGCATAGCGTGACAGAAGCGTTAATCGATAGTCCAAACAATCGTAGAATTGATGAGCGAGGGAGTTATGATGATGTAATTTTTCAAACTCTGCATATTCGTGAGCCCAAAAAATGGACAGCAGAAACACCCGATCTTTACAGATTGCTTGTTTCGTTGCTTGATGAACAAGGTAATCACTTAGAAAGTGAAGCTTATCAAGTGGGTTTCCGTAAAGTTGAAATCAAAGATGGGCAACTGAAGCTAAATGGTAAAGCATTGCTTATTCGTGGTGTGAATCGCCATGAACACCATCCTGAGTTAGGTCATGTAATGACCGAAGAAGATATGATTAAAGATATTTGTTTAATGAAGCAAAATAACTTTAATGCGGTGCGTACGGCTCATTATCCAAACCACCCCCGTTGGTATGAACTGTGTGACCAATATGGTTTGTATGTGTGTGATGAGGCGAACATTGAAACCCATGGCATGCAACCAATGAACCGCTTGTCAGCGGATCCGCAGTGGGCCAATGCTTACATGAGTCGTTACACACAAATGGTAATGCGCGATAAAAACCATGCATCTATCATTATCTGGTCATTGGGTAATGAATCAGGACAAGGTAGCACTCATAATGCAATGTATGCTTGGTCAAAACAGTTTGATCCGTCGCGTCCAGTGCAATACGAAGGTGGCGGCTCAAATACCACTGCTACCGATATAATTGCCCCGATGTACTCGCGCGTAGATACGACTATTGAAGATGAAGCGGTACCAAAATGGTCAATTAAAAAATGGATATCGCTACCCAATGAAGAACGACCACTGATTCTTTGTGAATATGCACACGCAATGGGTAATAGCTTAGGCAGTTTCAATAAATATTGGGATGCATTCCGTGATTTCCCTCGCCTTCAAGGTGGGTTTGTTTGGGATTGGGTAGACCAAGGTATCAGTCAGTGGGATGAAAATGGTCAGCATTATTGGGCTTATGGCGGTGACTTTGGCGATACCATTAACGATCGTCAATTCTGTATAAATGGTTTGATTTTCCCGGATCGCAGCGCGCATCCAACGCTGCAAGAAGCAAAATATTGCCAACGTATGATCACAGCAACATTACTCGAGCAAACAGACTCTTTTTGTCGCCTTAAGATCATTAATGAAAACCTATTCCGTAGTACCGAGAATGAACTATTGAACTGGAGTTTATTAGAAGATGGTGTGCAAATACAGTCAGGTCAACTTCCACTTTGTATTGCTGCTGATAGTCATTTAGAGATTGATGTGAATGTAAACTTTACAGCAAAAGCACATGCTCAATATCACTTGAATACAGATATTTGCCTAATTAATGCAACACCTTGGGCTGAGGCGGGGTACATAACTGCAACTGAACAGTTTAGCCTGTGTAATAATGCGGGGTTACTATTACCAGATACGAGCTGCGATAGTACACCAATTTTAGAAGCTCAAGGACAGCAAATTATAGTGTCGAGCTTGGATAAAAAGCATCAATGGCAGTGGAGTACAGAAACCGGATTACTGACAGATTGGACTGTGGACAATAAAGCGCAGTTATTGATGCCACCTGAGGATAATTTCTTCCGTGCACCGCTAGATAATGATATTGGTATTAGTGAAGTAGATAATATCGATCCAAACGCGTGGGCATGTCGATGGGATGAAGCTGGTCTTCGCCAATGGCAGCGTCAATGTATTAAATGTGTGAGTGAAAAAAGCAGTAATACAGTGAAAGTAAGCTCAACGTTTGTTTATCGTCATAATGATGTTGTGCAAGCGATTACAGATTGGATTTATACGCTTGATAATCATGGTGCAATGCAGGTTGATGTGGATGTTAAACTGGCGAATCATTTGCCACCAATGCCACGTATCGGTTTAGCATTACAACTACCGTTAACAACGCAAGATAATAAAATCACTTGGCAAGGTTTAGGGCCATTTGAAAACTATCCAGACCGATTAGCAGCGGCACGTTTTGGGGCGTATTCATTGGACTTAACAGATATGTACACCTCTTATATATTTCCAACTGATAGTGGTTTACGAAGTGGCTCTAAGTTGCTGAATGTGAATGGTGTTGAGATATCTGGCGCGTTTATGTTCAGTGTTAATCAATATGCTCAGCAACAATTAGCGGATGCTAAACACAGTAATGAACTGGTTCCATCGAAAGGAATCTTCGTTAATGTAGATCATCAACATATGGGCGTTGGTGGTGATGACTCGTGGAGTCCTAGTGTGCATAATGAGTTCCTATTAATGCAAAAAGATTATCGTTATCAAATTGTGTTAAAGGTAAATTAAGACTGTTATCTGTATATACCCGTTATCATTCAAGATGCAAAATTCAGCAAGCTGTGAGGTGAATAGATTCTAGGCAGAAAGTAGAAGGTCTAACTAGTTCAATCGATACTTTCTAACAACGAAGATATTTGCCTAAAAGCTTGCCCTACGGGTCGGCAGCTCGAAAACTAATTCGGCGGTGCAGTATTCGATAAGGACTAGTCATTGTCATCGTACTGCGTCTTGCCTTAGTCCCCGAGCTGAAGACTGAATAAAGCATTTTGATTGGTAACGGGTATAGATTAGCCTCCTTTAAGCTACTTTACTTTTATGCGTCAATCTAACCGTTATCATGTTAATAACTCCGCCAGTTGATACCTGGCGGCTGTTATATAACCCTGCCCCGCAAAAACCCCATTCCCCATCAGAATCATCTAGTTAATATTTGTGTTATAGCTACATCTATTGTTAAATAAGCCCATACACTAAATAGAGGACGTTATGGCTACCATCAAGGATGTTGCAAAAGAAGCTGGAGTATCTATCGCTACCACTTCGCGAGTAATAAATAACTCACCACAAACCAGTGAAGCATCCGTTGCAGCAGTTAAAGCTGCGATGGTAAAGCTTGGGTACCGCCCAAATGCGAATGCACGTGCATTAGTAAGTAGATCATCGAATACAATTGGTGTTTTAGTCAATGACGTATCGGCTCCTTTTTTTGGTACCATGGTAAAAGCGATTAATATTATTGCAAGCGAGCAGGGAAAACAGCTGTTAATTGGTTGTGGTTATCATGATGCGAGCGCAGAGAAAAGTGCGATTGATCTGCTGATTAATAGCCGCTGTGAATCTTTGGTCGTGCATAGTAAAGGTCTGAGTGATGAAGAGTTAGTTTGCTTGGCAAAAGAGATCCCCGGTATGGTGATTATCAACCGAGTCGTGCCTGAGATTGCAGCTCGTTGTATTGCTTTAGATAACTACCAAGGCTCTTATATGGCGACCGAATACCTGATTAGCCACGGCCATAAAAAAATTGGTTATATCTGCTCTAACCATGATATTGATGATGCGCATGATCGCCTTGCAGGTTACCAAAGTGCGTTGCGTGATAACGGTATCGAGCCAAAAGATGAGTATATCGAATACGGTGAACCCGATGAGTTAGGTGGGGAAGAAGCAATGATGAACTTGATGGCTAAAAACACCGATATCACAGCAATAGCGACTTATAATGACTATATGGCAGCAGGGTGTTTAGCGCTACTGCAGGAAAATGGCGTTAGTATTCCAGAGGATATGTCAGTGATTGGCTTTGATGATGGACACCTTGCTCGTTATATCTACCCTCGCCTCACAACGATTCGTTATCCAATTCAAGTGATGGCGGACGAAGCGGTTAAGCTCGCCTTGAAACTTGCTATTAATCAAGATATTGAGTACAAAGAGCGAAAATTATTTATGCCTACTTTAGTTCGCCGCGCATCGGTTCGTTCAATTAAATAATTCGGATTAGTCTATTCAAATACTGGCTTCTGCAGGTTTCACATTATCTAGGATTAATAGCGATTTTCTGATTTAATATCTATTGGTTAGCTTACTTGAATTGTTGCACTTTACCCCCGCAATTACTAAATCCCCCTTATATCCGTCATCATTCAAGATGCTGAATAAAGCAACTTGAATGATAACTAGTTTATTTCTAACCATATTTACTTAGTTAAAAAGCTTATTGCTACTTGCTGATTTTTCATATTTACATTTATTCTTGGCAAGTCAGCATTATTCATTGGTATCGTTTACAATTGAGTAAACAAGAGGTATCTTAAATTGATATTAGCGTGTAAAAACAGTTTCGAAATAATCATTTTCAGCATTGGGTCTGAATGCCTAATGCACAGTAAAAAAACAATCACTAAGGGATTACATGTCAACAATTAAGGATGTAGCCAAAGACGCCGGTGTTTCTATCGCAACGGTATCAAGGGTTATAAATAATTCGCCTAAGGCAAGTAAGAAGTCGGTTGAGGCGGTAAAAAAATCGATGCAAGCATTAGGTTACCGCCCTAATGCGAATGCACGCGCATTAGTAAGCCAAAATAGTAATACTATCGGCGTATTGGTTGGAGATATCTCGGATCCTTTTTTTGGCACGATGATCAAAGCCATCGATAATATTGCGCGTGAAAATGATAAGCATATTTTGATTGGTAATGGCTACCATCAAGTAGAAAATGAACGAGCGGTGATTGAGTTACTTATCAATAACCGTTGCGATACGCTCATCGTTCATTCAAAAGCATTGAGTGATCAGGAGCTTATTGAGTTCGCCACTGAAATACCAGGCATGGTTATTATTAATAGAATGATACCTGAGATAGCATCTCGCTGTGTTGCATTGGATAATTTTAAAGGTACTTATTTGGCGACTGAGTTTCTTATTCACCAAGGACACAAAGATATCGCTTGGATTAGTTCAAATCATGATATTGAAGATAGCCTGCAGCGTAAATTAGGTTACATGCAAGCCCTTACTGATAACAACTTAGTGCCTAAGCCCGATTATATGGAGTTTGAGCAACCTGATGCGACAGGGGGGGAGCGAGCAATGAGTAATTTACTAGCTAAAAATATAAATATTAGTGCAGTACTTACATACAATGACTATATGGCCGCAGGTACACTGGCAACATTAAACAACAATGAAATTCGTGTACCAGAACAAATATCCATTCTTGGTTTTGATGATGGAATGATTGCGACGCTAGTTCAACCTAAGTTGACCACAGTACGCTACCCTATTCAGTTAATGGCAGAGCAAGCAACAAGGTTGTCCTTAGCGCTAGTAAATAAACAGCCCGTACCTGCACAACCAACTCTATTTAACCCGATACTCATCAAACGCCAATCAGTCAAAAGTTTGTAGCTATATATTTTGAGTTTACTACAGCGTTTTAAAGCCATAGCGGGTTATTGAATGGTAATTTTGCTGTGGCTGTAAGTAAACACTAGGTAGTGGCCAGTGTTTATTATTAGGCGAATTGGGCGGGAATTGTGTCTCTAATGCAATACCTGCATGATCACTATAATTTGTCTCGGTTCTGCTTGGGCAACCATTTAAAAAGTTTCCACTATAAATATGTATTACCGGTTTATTGGTAGAGACTGATAACTGTAATAACTTATCGGGAGAAGTGAGAGTTAAAGCAGCATGTTGTATATCTTGATAGCCTTGTTTTAATAAAAAAGAGTGGTCATAACCCGCTTGTTGGCGTTGCTGTTGATCACTTAAAAAGTCTCGTTTGATGGTTTTTTTGTTCAAAAAATCAAAACTGCTATTTAGAGTAGGTTGGAAGTCACCTAGTGGAATCCCATTAGTATCACTTGGTAGATACTGATCTGTGTTAATTTGTAACTCATGTGATAAACAATTTTCGCCAGACTCTGCGCCCATTAAATTAAAATAGGCATGATTGGTCAAATTGATCGGGCAGGTTTTATCGGTGTTTGCTCGATATTCAATGCTTACTTCATTATCATCATTAAATTGATAACTCACATAAACAATCAAGTTTCCCGGAAAACCTTGATCGCCATCTGGAGAAGTGAGTGAAAAGGTTATTTTATCTTGTCGTTGCTCAACCACCTGCCAGCGACGTTTATCAAATCCTTCAATACCGCCGTGTAATGTATGTTGCGCTTGATTAGTAGTGGTTTGAAATGTCTGACCATTAATTACAAACTTGCCTTCTTTAATACGATTGGCATAACGACCTACAGTGGCACCAAGATACACCTCCTGTTGTAAGTGTTTTTGCATTGTATCAACCCCTAATAGCACTTCACGCAGCTGCTGTTTCAATTGAATTTTACAGCTCAACCAAGTCGCACCAATATCCATTACAGAGATAGTTGATCCAACTTTATTCGTTAGGGTAAATAATTTGGCAGGAAAACCATCAGAAAATACGCCTTGTTCTATTTTATTTTCTACATTCATCAGTTGTTCTCGGGGCTATAAAAACATGCCGTAAACTGGTTTACGGCATTGGGGATAGCAACGAAATTAATGAAGTAACCAGCAAAGGTGATCACCACTTTAGTTGCTTTGGTATGAAGATAACAAACCTTAATAACTAAGGTTGCACAGGGATCAGACTAAGGAGTTACAATATTTGCGCCTTGTTGTGCTTGGCAAACATAAATGCTCTCTTTTAAGCCAGTTAGTTTTTCATATTCATTTTCAACGGCTAACTTAACCGCTTCAACTTTTTCTGGCAGCATGATGGCAACGATACAGCCACCAAAACCACCTCCGGTCATGCGTACGCCACCTTCATCGCCTAGCTGTGCTTTGACGATATCGACTAAACCATCCACTTCAGGTACGGTGATTTCAAAATCATCACGCATCGATGCATGTGATTCTGCCATTAGCTGCGCCATGCGTTTAAGATCGTTAGCTTGTAATGCCTCTGCCGCTTTTAAAGTACGTGCGTTTTCGGTGATTACATGACGAGCTCGTTGATAAACAACGCTGTCTAGTTTGTCTGCACCTTGCTCTAATTGCACAAGTGAAAGATCGCGTAACGCTTTTACCGAAAAAGCTTTTGAAGCTGTTTCACACTGTTCGCGGCGAGTATTATACTCACTGTCTACTAAGCCACGCTTTTTATTAGAATTGATGATCATAATAACCATCTCTTCTGGCATTGAGATTGCCGTAGTATCAAGACTACGACAATCAAGTAACAGCGCATGGTTCTCTTCACCACAAGCAGAGATTAATTGATCCATAATGCCACAGTTACAACCGACAAACTCATTCTCAGCTTTTTGGCCGTTAAGCGCGATCTGTTTTTGAGTAATAGTTAAATCATATAAGGCTTTAAAGGTTTGCCCGATAACCACTTCTAATGCTGCAGAGGAACTTAAGCCTGCACCTTGCGGTACATTACCACTTACAACAATATCTGCACCTGAGAATTGATAACCTGCGTCTAATAAGCATTTCACCACACCACGAATATAGTTAGCCCACATTTTATCTGCAATAAACTCAATGTTTTCATTTAGATCAAACTGATCAACGTCATTACCGTAATCAACTGAAACTAAACGCACAATACTATCTTTTCGAGGAGAGGCGGCAACCATCGTTTGATAGTTAATTGCACAAGGTAATACAAAACCATCATTATAATCAGTATGTTCACCAATTAAGTTTACACGTCCAGGGGCTTGAATAATGTATTCTGGTGCGTAACCAAGCTCTGTTTTAAAGGTATTACTCACTACGCTTTTTAAGTCGACTGTTTCAGTTGTCATGATTATTTTCTCTCTATTAATTTTTTACATTACTATGCGGCTATGCTGCTATTTTTCGGCACTATAGTGAACATCACTCACTGCACGTAATTTTTCAGCGGCTTGCTCTGGTGTTAGATCACGTTGACTTTCTGCCAGCATCTCATATCCCACCATGAATTTACGTACACTTGCTGAGCGTAAAAGAGGCGGGTAAAAGAGAGCGTGTAATTGCCAGTACTGCTCTTCTTCTCCTGACTCTTTAAAGAAAGGTGCATAATGCCACCCCATAGAATATGGGAATGAACATTTAAATAAGTTGTCGTAGCGGCTAGTTAACTTTTTAATCGCGATAGCAAGATCATCACGCATTTCATCAGTTAGGTCGCTCATGCGTGCTACATGTGTTTTAGGTAGTAGCATGGTTTCAAATGGCCAAGCTGCCCAGTAAGGAACCACCGCTAACCAATGCTCAGTTTCGACTACTGTACGCGCACCATCTTGTAACTCGCTATTAACGTAATCAACCAGTAAGTTACTTTGGTTTTGTTGATGGTAATCTTTTAATAGTTTCTCTTTGCGTTCAATCTCGTTGGGTAAAAAATTATTCGCCCAAACTTGCCCATGTGGATGAGGTTGTGAACATCCCATGATTGCGCCTTTATTCTCAAAAGCTTGCACCCAAACGTAGTCTTTACCTAGTTCAGATATTTGTTCATCCCAAGTATCAATTACTTGGCGGATATTTCCGGTTGGCAACTCAGGCAATGTTTTACTATGATCTGGCGAAAAACAGATCACACGGCTTAAACCACGCGCACTCTCTAAACGAAATAGAGGATTGTCCGATGGCGTTGCATCTGGCGTATCAGTTGTAAGGGCTGCAAAGTCATTAGTAAAAACGTAAGTACTTTTATAATTAGGATTTTTATCGCCAGAAATACGTTGGTTATTCGCACATAAATAACAATCACAATCATAACTTTTATCGCTAGCTGGCTCAGGTTGCTCATCTTGACCTTGCCAAGGACGTTTTGATCGATGCGGAGAAACTAATATCCACTGACCTGTTAATGGATTATAGCGACGATGAGGATGATCCAATGCGTTAAATTTTGTTGTCATAAATGTACCTATTGAATTAAATTATAAATTGGGCTGTATATGAGATGCTTAGTTGCTGTAACCCTGTGGGTTATTAGACTGCCAATGCCATGTATCTTTAGCCATCTCATCGAGTGTTCTAGTAGCCTTCCAATTCAATTGCTGATTGGCTTTTTGTGTATCTGCCCAACATTGTGCGATATCACCTACACGACGTGGTTGAATCTGATAGCTAATTTCTTTTCCACAGGCTTCAGAAAAAGCATCAACCATCTCTAAGACGCTACTACCTTGGCCTGTGCCCAAGTTGAAAATATGTAAACCCGACTGTTTACCTACATGGTTAAGTGCGGCGATATGGCCATCAGCAAGATCCATTACATGAACGTAATCACGCACACCCGTGCCATCTTTTGTTGCATAATCATCACCAAAAATAGCGAGTGACTCACGGCGACCAACGGCAACCTGTGCAATAAAGGGCATTAAATTATTTGGAATACCCTGTGGATCTTCGCCTATCAATCCAGAAGGATGTGCGCCAACAGGATTAAAATAGCGTAATAGGGTAATACTCCACTGTGGATCTGACGCGTAAAGATCTTTAAGACACTCTTCAACCATAAACTTGCTACGCCCATAGGGATTTGTTACTGCACCGGTAGGTGTTGCTTCGGTAATTGGAACGATCTCTGGATCGCCATATACAGTTGCAGAAGAGCTAAATAACAAACTTTTAATGCCTGCTTTACCCATCTCGTCGGCTAATACTAATGAGCCATGGACGTTATTTTCAAAGTAATTTAGTGGTTGCTCAACGGATTCACCAACGGCTTTTAAACCTGCGAAATGAATAACTGCAGTGATCTCATGCTCACTAAAAATGCGTTGCAATAGTTTACGGTCACGAATATCACCCTTATAAAATTCAGGTATTGTTTTATTCAACTGTTTAATTCTTTGTAGTACGAGTTCACTACTATTATGCAAATTGTCAATAATGATGGGAGTAATTCCAGCTTCGGTGAGTTGTACACATGTATGGCTACCAATGTATCCACAACCACCTGTAATTAATACTTTCATAGAATCTCCACTGTTTACAATATTGATAAGAATTTTTTTGACCTTAATGTCGATTTAGTATAAACACAAAAAATCACAGTGTAAACGTTTACACTGCTATCATTTACGGAATTGAGAGGAAAAAAACAAAAGTGTCTAATAGCTCAAAGTTTTGCTTTCTATTCACTATTTTTAATTAATATGCATAAAAAAAAAGCCTACTTCAATGAAGGAGGCTCTTTATAATTTAATCTTCAGTATTTTTACGAAAGGCCGTTTAAGAAGAATTGGTTGAGCTGTTGTTAAGTTGACAGTGCCAACAATAACGCGTGGGAGAACTCTGATAAAACTGAATGACATGGTTGCTGATTTGTGTAGGATATCGATAACCTGCATCGATATTAGAATTACCCATCCGCAGATTATCGAACAATTGGTTGAGGTGCTGTTAAGTTGACTGGAACAACCCAGCCACTATCAGAAGAATATTTAATGAAACAGCAACAAGAGTGGAATTAAATGTTGTTGAAACTTTATGTGAGTATTTAAAAATTGAAGTTGGAGATGTTTACGAGCTTCCAAAGAAAAATTTAGAAAGTGACGCTGAGAAATAAAACAATTGCCTAAAAGGTTATTGTTCCAATGTAGCGATAAATTATTGCTTGGCACCAAATGGTCCCTGAGGTATTTTTATTGGACGTCAGAAACGAAAAAATCAACCGTAGTGGTTGACTTTATAGGTTAAATCTTGGAGCGGGCAGTGGGAATCGAACCCACATTATCAGCTTGGAAGGCTTAAGCACAAAATTAGCGCAAGTTACTGAAAAAACAAAGTAGTTTAAAAACAAATGGTTAAGGAAAAATCAACAACACCATTTAAATCCTCAAACCACAAAATCACTGAGCTTTCTGTTGAAAAAATTCAACATGCAAAGCTTAATTTATAACTTTTTAAGCTCTTTTAGCATTCCTAAAAATATACTTTCTGATATATTTTTAGGGAAATTTACTGGCAACCTAGCTTGGATATCTATAATGATTTGCTCAGTGCTAGCTTTAATATCACTTAGTATAGTATCCATTTTGGCTGCTTCAAAGCCAACTTGCTTCGCTGTTTCAATAAAATGTCGAGGGTAGATTTTATTAATATGATACTTTTTACCTTTCGTCGCTTTTAAGCCCATCGCCAGTTTTACCTGACGAATATTCAGCCCTTTCTTATTCACGACAGGGAAAACAGATAACACATCATAGAATGGTGTTAATTGAAATTGTCCATCGGCTAAAATGTAAATTGAAAAGTTTTTAGCGTGGCCATCTGATGCTCCCATCAACCAAAATAACACTTGTGCCTTCATAAAATCAGCTCTATCTTTTGCTGCATTTTTTGAGCCTAATAGATGATTCATGATTTGTTCGATACCTGGACCACCTTGATTTTCATACTTTAAGGCTGAAGGTACATTAAATACTTGGCAGTAATCTTCTTGAGGCCTTCTCATTAACCATTTTTTATCACTTGAATATTGGCGATCAAAACGTTCAACAGAAAGTACATTCATCTCCTCTAGCGCTAATATTTCACAGCTAGCAGCAGATAAGCCGTAAGCTTGTAGTAATTGCATACATAAGAATTCATTCTCTACGCTATCAGACATATCTAGTGAGTAAGAGTGGCTTTGAATCTGCCCAATAGGCAGTTTGATAATATGCGAAGTCGGTGTAGAGTTTAAGGGTAAACACCAAGTTTGATCGATATTCAATAGCGCTGTTTTTTCTTGTGCTCCCGCAACGGATATGCGGAAATCTTGCAGATCTTCAATCATACCAAGTGGCATATCGGCACGATATCCCATTATTATTTTATCTAACTCTTCATTACCTAATGCTCTATATTCTAGATTTTTAACGTTAAGAGGGGCTTCTCCTTTTGGTAATAGCTGTAAAGCACCTACACAGTCTCTACCGATCATAGATAACAAATCAAAGGGTAAAGAAGAGCCTACTTGATAACGCGCAACAATGCGTTGTCTGACCTCTGAGTTGTCAGGCAATAAATTATCAAAGTAGTTATACACAACATCACCACGATATTCAGACTTAGCGAGTGGCATTGATAATGATATTGGTCGGCTTCCATTCAATGCCAGCCAGCTCGTTGAGTAGCTAAAAGAGTGAGCACCATTACTCGATTTTTTAAACTCACCAACGAGATAACCATTGAGGTAGACATCTAAGGTAGCCATTACCACTCCTCTTTCCAGCCTGAACCATCATCGCTATTTTTTCCATTACGAGGTGTAATTTCAAAATCTAACTCAAGCGCAGAAAGTAGCTTAAAAAAAGTATCCATCTTGGTCGTTCCAGCTCTTAACTCAAAATTTGAAACCGTATCTTGGCGAACCCCAACCTTTTTAGCGACATCCGCTTGAGATAGTTCATTATCTAAACGAACATCCTTTAAATATGCACTGAGTTGTTTTGTTGTGGAGATTTTCATATTACACCTTACACGCTATAACAAGTAAACAAAGTATTACACGGCTTAACAGGTAAATCAAACTTTACACGCTACAGGAGGTAAGGCTTGCCCTTCTAAGCTAACAATAAGAGTTTTCATTAACATCATGTGTATGATGGTCTAATTTCATACTAAAATACCACTATAAATTTATTAAAACTGGAGTATAAATGAATTATTTTGAAGGAGACCCTATCTAGGTACTGTAAATCTGGAGGGTAAATGAAAAAATTAAAACAGC
>JBALXF010000199.1:0-5974 GCA_036961085.1 Psychromonas sp. | reverse complement strand
TCTTGCTGAGTTTGCATTTCGAAGTATCATGGGTATATATATGGCATTTAGAAAAATATTAACGACATTATTTGTAGCAGCTATTTTACCTTTTCCTGCTGTTGCGAATAACAGTAATGAAATAGTACATCTACTTAATTTTGTTGAGAATACTGACTGCCTATATATACGTAATGGCAATCAACATAAAGGCCCTGAGGCACGTTTACACATTCAAAAGAAATATGATTATTACTATGATGATATTGACTCAGCGGAAGACTTCATCGAATACTCAGCGACAAAAAGTGTATTAAGTGGTTCTCGTTATAAAGTAGATTGTCCAGGGCAAGATCTACAGTTTAGTGGTGATTGGTTATTGTCGGAATTAAAAAGCTTTCGTATGAAATAGTTTATAAATATTCAAGATATTGAATTAATTATAAAATCGTATTGAAAAAAGAGTAAACTGAGAAAAAATTTTGGGATTTAATATGACACAATTTACATTATCAACAACTCAATTAATTAAAGAAGTTCGCACTGTGTTTGATGTGCAAAGTAAAGCACTGACGGTTCATAGTGAGCAGGTTGGCGGGGAGTATTTGCAAGCATTGGCACTACTGAAGAACTGTGTTGGCCGAGTTGTTGTGTGTGGCATGGGAAAATCGGGTCATATCGGAAAAAAAATATCAGCAACTTTTGCCTCGCTTGGTACACCTTCATTTTTCCTACACCCTGGAGAGGCCTTCCATGGCGATCTTGGTATGATCACCAAAGATGATGTGGTTATGTTGCTGTCTAATAGCGGTGAGACTGATGAGATACTAAAAATCATACCTTCTATTCAACATTTCGGTAATAAAATCATTGCTATTACCGGAGGCGTGAATTCCACTTTAGCTAAAAATTCAGATGTAGTTTTAGACTCAAGTGTTGAAAAGGAAACCTGCCCGATTAATTTAGCACCAACAACGTCGACGACATTAACGCTGGTGGTTGGTGATGCACTTGCCGCTGCATTAACGTTAGAGAAAAGTTTTACACCAATGGACTTTGCTAAATTTCATCCTGGAGGTAGCCTAGGTAAACGCTTACTAACATTCGTTAAGAATGAGATGAGAAGTGACAACTTACCTCTTGTCGAAATGAACACACCACTGACTGATACATTATTGATAATGACGGAAACCCGCACCGGACTTGCTTTAGTAATGCAAGATGGTGGCTTGCAGGGGGTGATCACCGATGGTGATGTGCGTCGATTCTTAATTTCAGGAGAAGACATTAACAACTGTACTGCAGAAAAATTAATGAATACTTCCCCTTGTTTTATTTCACCAGATGCTCGTTTAACGGCTGCTGAAGATATTATGCGCGAAAAGCATATTAAATGGCTGGTGGTAAGTGAAGATGGTTATAAACTTGATGGTATTATTGAGTGGGTACAATAAATACTGCTAGTTTTTTTATTAAAAAAATTAGCAGTCTATTTGTTTTTATTAGTATTTTTTTATTAGCAACGGTTAACGTCGCAGTCGTTGCTAATGAATTACAAACACCACCTCAAAGCGAAGGGGAGTTCTTTTCATGGCTCCCTCTAATATCCTCTAATTTAAAGCGTTTTCAAATTGATAAACACTGTCCCAAAAACCAACTGTATGATATTCAAGTCGATAAAAAAAATAACAAACTTACAATCAATATTGGTAGGTTAGATTGGGATTTAAACTGTGTCTCCCCCTCAAGTGCTAATAATTCCTTATCCTCAGATTCGACAGAACAGACCGCAACAATAGATAAAAAACTCTCTCAAATGATAGTCACTCTGGAAAAACTACCAGAAACTGAAATTCATATTAATTCTATTTATTTACAGTCAGATAAGTTTAATAAACCTGTGCCACTAAAATTGAAGATACATAAAAAGCAGCAGGTTATTATTCTTGATTTAGTTAATGAATCAGGGAAATTAAAGGCCAATATAAACCTGCTGACAAAAAATATAGACGCGACGCTAAAATTATCTTTAGACAAGGTCGTTGATTTTATGAACTCCCCCACATTCTATGAAAAACAGATAAATGGTAACTTACAACTTGATTATTTGGGTAGTCTACATTCTTGGGAAAAAGGCGACTATAAGCTGAATATCACCAGCAATATACCTAACTTAGTGGAGAAAGTTAGCTTAAATAGTAGCGGTAAAATTGACTTATTGGATAAAAAATTAGATTTAAAGACGTTGAGTCTAGCGCTACAGGGGATTAATTATCAGTTATCCGATAATAAAGTATTGAAAACTGATTTTATCAATATCAAGCTCAGTGAAAAAAGTCTTATAGAATTAATACCACAACTTAAGATTACAAAAATGCCAATCAATCTCAATATCGGCAGTAGCGTGCTCCATACTAAGCAACAAGTTACTAAGCAAGCAAACGCCAAACAGCAAAAGATTAAAATCAATAAACAAAAGTTACCTGCACTTTCAATGGCAATAAAAGCACATGTACACAATCAAAAGCTACAAGCCAACTGGATACTGTCTTCATTACTGCAAGCCATTGAAGGGGATTTTCAGTATTTTGATGAAAAAATACAAGTAAAAACCCAGCACACACAACTATTAACATCGTCGCTACTTGGCGCTTTATCGGATCTCATTCCTGCTCTTAAACCTTGGTCTATTAACTCTGAAAAAATAGCTTTTAATGCCCATGCTAATTTTGATTTCAAGCGTCAATCAGGTCGCTTTAAGAGCGCTATAAGTGCTAACAATATTAACGGAGAAAAAGAGGACTTTATATTCAATGGTCTTAGTTTCAGTAGCAAACTAAATTATAAGTTGCAGAAAAATCAGTTAGTCGTGGAGCAAGATAAACAACAATTAAGCATAGATAATTTGTTTATTGGAATTCCTATTGATAGATTGCAACTCGATACAAAGTTAAATGCAGGACAACCAATTATAGAAAACTTTCAAGCCGATTTATTAGGAGGGCAAGTAAGCTTAACTGAACTAAGGCTGCAAGCTCCTAGCCAGTCAGTTCTGCAACTTTCATCATTAAGTTTAAGTGAGATAATAAAATACAGTGCTTATCCCGATATTCAAAGTCAGGCGAAGATTGATGGCCAATTGCCATTGAAGTTAAGCAGTAATGGTATTTCAATTGAAAATGGCATTGTGCATGCTCGTCCGCCAGGTGGTTTTATTAAAGTACCTAAAAATCAAGTAAGTGCAGTTATGACTGAGAGCAACCCTGCATTTTCATTTACCTTAGCGC
The DNA here is from genome assembly GCA_036961085.1 of Psychromonas sp. Lineage (GTDB taxonomy): Bacteria > Pseudomonadota > Gammaproteobacteria > Enterobacterales > Psychromonadaceae > Psychromonas. The sequence continues at coordinate 2,708 of JBALXF010000199.1, read as the reverse complement.
TATTGGCCAATTTTCAGTTTGATCGATTGCAAGGAATAATAGATTATAAACCCGAAGGTGATCTCGACTTAAAGATTGAGGTTAATGGATTAAGCCCAGATGTGAGTGGCGAGCAAGCAATTAATTTTAATTATACTCATCAGGAGAATATTTTAAAATTATTAGAAAGCTTACGCTTTATACGATCACCCAATAACGTTATTTATTAATTAGCAGGGAATCATTGCTATATTTAAGACAGGAGAGTCGTTCGTGATCAATAGAATATATATTTTTACGCTGATTATTTTCACAGTGTCCGCATGCACCCCAAAGGTAGAAGTTGCAATGCCAACAGAACCGATCACCATTAACTTAAATGTCAAAATAGATCATCAAGTTAGAGTGCAGGTAGACAAAGAACTTGAAGATATATTTAGCGATGATAGTGGCCTATTTTAAATAGTATAAATAAAATTTAGGAGTGAAAATGAAAAAGTTTTTGTTAATCATTACTCTGATGCTGAGCTTCCCTTTATTGGCGTTAGATTTAGCGGATGCGAAGAAGCAAGGTTTGGTGGGGGAAACATCAAGCGGATTATTGGGTGTCGTTGAAGTAAGCAAAGATAGCAAAGCATTAGTGAACAACATTAATGCAAAACGTATTGCTAAATATAAAGAGATTGCTGAAAAGAATAATATGACGTTGGATCAGGTTTCTAAGTTAGCAGGTGAGAAGGCAATGCAAAAAACACCGGCAGGGCAATTTATTCAAAATAGTTCAGGGAAATGGATTATTAAATAAAAATTGCTTAATAAGGCATAAACTCAGTTATGCCTTATTAAGCTCTTTACTAAGAGAAAGACCATTTTTAGCTGAGATTTCTGCACTTTATTCCACCCACCATGTCGCTTTAAAATATAATAATAGAGTTAGCCAATTGAAATTAAAGCACATTTTTTATCTTATTAGCTCCTACGCAACTATGATTTAGTTAATCCAATTTATTTTCTCTGTATCTATCCTATAATCTTTTCAAGTTTAGGGATGAACCACTAGGCAAAAAAGATGCAATCGGTTTGATTGTCAAAAAGGATTTAAGGAGTTGCAAAGGCTTGCAACAAGCAATAATTGGATTGATTGCTTAAAGGAACTTAAGGACACTCTAAAGAATTAAAAAGAGGATTAGGCTTAGTTAGCTAGATTCAAGGATACACAGGGCGTGAAACGCTCAAGGAATGAGTTAATGAATCACAAATCATAAAAAGCCGATACAGTCACTGTATTGGCTTTTTTTATGATTTTTTATTGAAATATAAAGACTTAAGCGTATTTGATTTGTCATTTACCTTTTATTTATCTGCAGTTAAGCATTTATGTAAATAATTATATTTTTAGGCAATGGATAAGTGTTGTCTTACATCAAGGCCGAATTGTTCAACTGAGTTTATATTGCGGCATTCAATTGAATAGGTAGGGCATATTATGAATGAATCAATTCATGGTCATCAAGTTATGGAATTGATGGCAAGCAGCACAGAGTCTCATACAGAGAGTGAATTATTAGCGATAATAGCATCTACATTTGGCGAGAATGCGCGTTTTCACACTTGTATGGATGAGAACTTAACCAGTAAAAATCTAATCGACTTTCTTACTTCAAAAGGCAAGCTTGTAGAATCAGATCAGGGACTTAGCTTAGCATTGAATAATAGTTGCTAAGTCATTTTAAGAGATGATCTAGTTAAATTTTCAGATCGTCTCTTAAAAGGTGATTTAATTTTTTAGAATGTTACTTAGCTTCACGTACATATAGTTGGTAAGAGACTTGCCCTGTACTTTTTTGTTTTAATAACGTCCAATTATCAGGGAGTTGTAGATCCTGTAATTGTGCTTCTACTTCAAGATAAATGACGGCTTGCTCTGCTAAATAACCATTTTCTTCTAATGCCAAGCAACATGGTTGTGCTAAATCTTTGTTAAAAGGTGGATCAACAAAAACGATGTCAAAAGCCTGTGTCGCGGGTTGTTGTAAATATTGAATCGAATCTGTTTCGATGATATTGGCATTATCAACGTTTAAAGTTTTCAAATTATCTCGTAATTGTCTAGCAGCCGCTTTGTCTAGCTCTAGTAAGGTTGCACTTTGTGCATAACGAGATAACGCCTCAAAAGATAAACTGCCACTGCCACTAAAACAATCTAAGCAATTAGCATCGCGAATATCGTGCATTAACCAGTTAAACAATGTTTCTTTAGTGCGGTCAGTTGTAGGGCGTAGACCTTCTTTATCTTTGACAGGTAGCTTCTTGCCACGCCACTTTCCTGAGATTAAGCGAATAAAACCATCTTTAGCAACTTTTTTGCTTTTTTCGTGATATTTAACTTGTTGATTTCTACCCATGTATTTTTTAGTCCAGCTAGATGATGGTAATATAGAAGACCAAAGTACTTAGAAACGTCTTTATCCAAGTAGTTTTGGTATTGATTCTGATAAACTGCTATTTTAGCAGGCTAAATGATTGTGAGTAAGGTTTTAATTAATGTCAAAAAAGAAAGGTTTATTTTCCTGGTTTGGGAAAAAATCAACAAATGAAGCGCCACAAGAAGATCAAGATGCGTTAGTTGAATCTGAACGATTAGAAGCTGAGAGAATAGAAGCTGAACGAGTAGAAGCTCAACGATTAGAAGCTCAACGAGTAGAAGCTGAACGAGTAGAAGCTGAACG
>JBALXF010000198.1:0-5983 GCA_036961085.1 Psychromonas sp. | reverse complement strand
GGCTAATGCCTGTTGAATTGCTGCAACAACAGAGTCTAAATCCGTTATAGCCCCTTTATCAACACCTTTTGAAGGCGTTTCACCAACACCAACTATATTAGTAGTACCGTTTGTTTTTTGCTCTCCTATTAAGACAACAATTTTACTACTACCAATATCTAGTCCAACTGTATAACTACTTTCCATACTTAAATTTCACCATTTATTAGTCGGACAACAATCCATTGCGATTTACTTAACATCATTATTGACCTTTTTCCAACCTATTGCCAATCCTGTATCGTAACGGAGATCTAAGTAATCGATTGTATTAATATCATATTGTTTTTCAATCATTGGAAAAACACTCAAAAATCGTTGGATACGATCCAATTTTTGTTCTTTACCTAAGCGCAATGAAATCCCTTTATCTAAAACAATATCGGTTGAATTACGCTGATCATTGCTCAACGATAGTATTTTAAATTGATTCACTTTTAACAATTGATTTACCTCACGGTAAGTCACTAACACTTCTTGAGATAATTCATTTTGGCCGTATAAATAAACATATTCCTCGGTCACATCATCGGGCGAGGCTTCAATAATATCCCCTGCACGATTTAATAAAGCACGATCATTCCAAATTGCGCCAATTCTTTGTTCAACAATATGTATTTTTAACGTATCTGGCCAGTGTTTGCGAATTGAAGCAGAATAAACCCAGGGTTTATTTTCAAGTTCGGCTTGAATTTGAGTTATTTCCAAAGTAAAAAAATTCAAACGATCTTTCTGTTCATTCAATACTGAGCGCACATCTGTTGCAGTTACATGTTCTAAATTACCGGTTAAAACTAACGAAGATAACGGTAATGACTGCTCATCTGTTAACCAGTCTTTTAATTTAATATAACTATTATGCAATAGATAAATTAAGGTTATTAAAAATACTAAGCTGATCAGCTTGGAAATTTTAATTTTTTTTATTTGATGCCAAACAGACATACTACTATTCAACATCCTGTAACACCAATAAACCAAACAATATCATAATCATAATTTGCTTGACTGAGTGCCGATAGTTTAGCACATGGGAAAATCATATTTTTAGAAGCGCATAAAGTGCCACAGTCATTATGACTAGTTGCTAATAAAATATTAATTTCACCAAAATCAGCACTCATTAATCACTGCTCACTTGTTTCATTTTTTTGATATCTAGTTTTAGCTCAGCCAGCGTTTTAACCACTGAACCAATATTGCCCGCACCTTGTGTCAACACCAGATCACCATCTTCAATAATTTGCGCTAACATCGCAGGCAGTGCTTCGGGACTAGCAACAAAAATTGGCTCTTTATCACTGCGTTGACGAATAGTACGACATAATGAGCGACTATCAGCCCCTGTAATGGGTGACTCACCTGCAGAATAGACATCTAATAATAATAGCTGGTCAACTTGCTCTAATACGTGCGCAAAGTCTTCATATAAATCTCGCGTACGCGTATAACGGTGAGGTTGATACGCCATTACTAAGCGTTTATTTGGCCAACCAGCACGTGCTGCATTTATGGTTGCCTGAACTTCTGTTGGGTGATGACCATAGTCATCAACAAGAATTGCTTTACCACGACCGGTTTCAAATTCTCCATATTGCTCAAAACGTCGACCAATACCGGCAAATTTACTTAGTGCCGCTAATATAGATTGATCATCGATATCATCTTCCATAGAAACAGCAATGGCAGCAGCTGCATTTAATGCATTATGTTTACCAGGAAGGTTTAGATGAATTGTTAGGTCAGGCTTGTTCGCCCTATGGACTGAAAATTCACTGCGGTTAACATTTTGGGTAAACGCAGAAATGCGAACATCAGCTTGCTCATGAAAACCATAGGTAATTGTTTTACGTGCAAAACGAGGAATAAGCTCTTCAATAACAGCATCATCTAAACATACTACAGCAATACCATAAAAAGGTAAGTTATGGATAAACTGAATAAAAGTATCTTTTAATACTTCAAAGTCACCTTGGTAAGTATCCATATGGTCTGCTTCAATATTAGTGATCACAGATACCATAGGTTGCAAATGTAGGAATGACGCATCACTTTCATCGGCTTCTGCAATTAAGTAACGGCTTTGTCCTAATTTTGCATTGGTACCCGCACTATTTAATAAACCACCAATAACAAAAGTAGGATCAAGCTTTGCTTCACCGTAGATGCTAGCAATTAAACTCGTCGTAGTGGTTTTACCATGTGTGCCTGCAACCGCAACACCATGACGATAACGCATTAACTCGGCAAGCATTTCCGCTCGACGAACAATAGGAATACGTGCATTTTGTGCTGCGACTAATTCTAAATTTTCAGGGTTGATTGCAGTAGAAACAACTACCACAGATGCGCCATCAATATTTTCAGCTTGATGACCAATAAAAATTTCTACGCCTAAAGAGCGCAATCTTTCCACAACTGGGTTAACCGCAATATCAGAGCCTGAAATTTTATAACCTTCATAGGCTAGCACTTCGGCGATCCCGCCCATTCCCGCGCCACCGATTCCGACAAAGTGAATTTGTTTAACACGACGCATTTCAGGGATCATAGTGCGTACTTGGGCTAGGTCGATTTTAGTCATAAATAGATCACTTGTTATTTTATAAAAATTATCACGATATAGTCTTAATAAAGCTGTTGTTTAGACTAATTGATTGCATATCGAGGCAACACGTTCGGTTGCATCATTAATTGCAGCTTTTTTGCTCTTTTCAGACATTTCATTTAGTAACTGTCTATTTTGTATGAATGTAGATAAATAATCACTCAATTTTTTGGCATTTAACGCTTTTTGCGGGATCATCACTGCTGCACCTTCAGTAACCAGTGATTGTGCATTTTTAGTTTGATGATCATCAACTGCATGTGGTAAAGGTACAAAAATGGCAGGTAAACCTAATACTGATATTTCAGAAACAGTCAATGCTCCTGCCCGACAAATAACCAAATCAGCCCAACCATAGGCACTCGCCATATCACTTATAAACTCTTGCACATGGGCATCAAAACCGACTTTCTTATAGTGTTCTTGAAGTTCATTAAAATGCCCCTTACCACTTTGGTGGTGAACCGTTAACTGCGAATCATTGAATTCACTTAACACTTCAGGTAGCAAATCATTTAACACTTTAGCGCCTAAACTTCCGCCAACCACTAATACGTTCAGCGGTGAATTTTTATCCGATATTTTTTTCTTAGGTAATTCAATAAGTTGTTTACGGACTGGATTACCTACCAAAATAGCAGCTTCACTTTCAAAAGCACCCGAAAAGCCCATTAACACCTTTTTTGCAAAACGAGATAGAATTCGATTGGTTAACCCTGCGGCTGCATTTTGTTCATGTAAAACAACGGGGATACCCATTGTCCAAGCTGCAATTCCACCCGGTCCACTGGCAAAGCCGCCCATCCCTAACACTAAGTTAACATTACGTTTTTTTAGTACCTGACGCGCCTGATATATTGATTTAATAATGCGGATTGGTGCCATTATTAAGCGTTTTAATCCATTACCACGAACCCCTGCAATATCGATGAAATCAATTTCATAACCATGCTCAGGCACAAGCTGTGCTTCCATCCGATCAGCAGTACCTAGCCAGCTGACATTCCAACCTTGTTGTTTTAATTCATCAGCCACAGCAAGTCCAGGGAATACATGTCCCCCAGTACCGCCGGCCATTACTAATAATGTTTTATTGTTGTTCATCGACTGTCCGTAACGTATCTTGTTTTTTTGATTTTTTGCGAGGTTTCGCTTTTTTTAACCGAGCTTGAAAGCTTAATCTTGTTTCAAAGTCAATGCGCAGTAATAGACCTACCGCCACCACAATGGTTAATAAGCTTGAACCACCATAACTAATTAAAGGTAATGTTAGGCCTTTCGTTGGAACCATACCAGATGCAGCACCTACGTTTACAAACGTTTGAAATGCAAACCAAATAGCAATACCAATAGCGACATAACCAGCAAAAACAAAAGACTGCCCTAACGCTTTTTTACCAATAGAAAAAGCTTTATAGACCAGTACAAACTCCAAAATAATAACTAAGCTCACACCAATGAAACCTAATTCTTCAGCTAGAATGGCCATAATAAAATCGGTATGCGCTTCAGGTAAGTATTCTAATTTCTGTACTGAATTTCCTAACCCTTCACCAAACCAACCACCTCGACCAAATGCCATTAATGATTGGGTTAATTGGTAACTACGTCCAAAAGGGTCTTCCCAAGGATCTAAAAACCCCATTACACGTGCCATACGATAGGGTTGTGAGATGATTAAAACAACCATAGCGCTGAGTAAGGAAAGCCCGATCCAGACAAATGGAAGCAGCCTGGCATTGGCAATAAACAACATCCCCATCATGATCACCACGATCACCACGGTTGAACCTAAGTCGGGTTGCAATACCAATAATGAAGCAAAAACAGTTAATAACACCAAGGGTTTAATGAACCCTTTAATAGTATTAATAACTTCTTTTTGTTTTCTCGCTAAATAACTTGCGAGAAAGAAAATCATTGCTAATTTCGCAAACTCAGAGGGTTGTACATTAAAGAAACCTAAACGCAACCAACGATGTGCACCATTAACCTCTGTACCAACAACTAAAACAGCGACTAAGCCTGAAAAAGACAAAAGAAGAATAACCCACTGATATCTGTACCATAAATCAACTTTTAACGACAAAACCACGGCTAATAAAACTAAACTAATTGCAACGTAAATTATATGACGTTTAAAAAAACGAAACGGGTCTGATGATAAAGCGATGCCTTCAGGGATAGATGCTGAAGAAACAATAATAAGTCCAATACACAATAGGCTTATAGATATAATCGCCAGCATACGATCATAAGGTTGATTAGAGGAGTCAGTCGTAAATAGTTGGGTGAACCGTTTAATCAGAGCCATTAAGCATTATCCACAGGGATACTATTTACGAGTGCTTTAAAATGGTCACCACGAGCCATGAAGTTTGCATACATATCTAAGCTTGCACAAGCTGGGCTTAAAATAACCAAATCCCCTTTTGTTGCTTTGCGTCGAATTATATCAACAGCTTGATCTAAATTATCCGCTAGTCTGGCGCGCTCATTATTGGCCGCTATTTTAACAGCATCCGCACCAAAACAAACTATTTCGCCTTGTACCTCTTCTAAGGCTGGACGCAGTTCATTAAAATCTGCACCTTTTCCATCACCGCCTAAAATAACATGCACGTTACCGGGAATTGTATCAGATAATCCGATTAAAGCGGCTTGGGCGGCGCCAACGTTGGTGGCTTTTGAATCATTTATCCAACGTACTCCGTTTACTTCAGCGAAAAATTCACAACGATGCGCCAAGCCACTGTATTCACGCAGACCTTTAAGCATGGCGTGTTTATCTATTGCAACAGCTTCACCTAGCGCGAATGCTGCAAGTGCATTAGTCCAGTTATGTTTACCACTTAATTTCAATTCTGTTACCGCTAAAAATGGTTCCCCATTTTTAGCTAAAAAAACCTCACTATTTGGAGCTTCAACTACCCCATATTCAGCATCTGAAAAACCAAAACTAATTTGTTTAAGCTTTGCATCATTGGGGTAAGTTAATAAATCATCACGATTATATAATGCCATTTTACTTTGATTGTATATGTAGTGTTTTGCCACACAATAATCTTGATAAGAGTCATATCTATCTAAATGATCTTCACTAACATTAAGAATTGTTGCGATATCCGCATTAAGCGACAAAGTTGTTTCAAGTTGAAAACTGGATAGCTCTAATATGTATAATTCAACTTCAGGTGACAACAGGCTCAATGCCGCAATGCCAATATTTCCGCCCACAGCAACTTTTAATTGTGCCTGTTCAGCCATATAACCCAATAAGCTAGTCACCGTACTTTTACCGTTTGAGCCTGTAATAGTCACTAACTTAGCATGTTG
>JBALXF010000197.1:0-5985 GCA_036961085.1 Psychromonas sp. | reverse complement strand
GGCGTAACATGATGAGAATGGTTATTCCCTTTTCAAATGTTACAACGCAGTACTAGCTTTCGGGCTAATCTCCCGCAGGGCAAGGCGCTAAAAGATGCTCTTCGTTGTTAGAAGGCTTTGATTTAGAATAACTAAATCATCAGCCTTCTGCCTAGAATATCATCATTTATCGTCTTGCTGATTCCTGCATCTTCAAGTCGTTTGGGTATACACTCTAATAATTACTAATATTTTAGCCAAAGGTAAACCCCAATGAATGATTACCTATTAAAAGAAAATATATTAGATAGCCAAACAGTCATTCAATTACGATCTTCGGTTGGTTGGGATAGCTTAAGCGAACCAACTTTAACCAAAGCGCTTGCTAATTCTATTTTCTTTGCCAGTATCTGGCATCAAGGCCAAGCAGTTGCTATGGGCCGCATTGTTGGTGATGGCCATCAATACTTTTATCTCCAAGACATAATTGTTGCCCCTGCTTATCAACAACTGGGATTGTGCCAACGTATCACTGAACATTTGATCAGCCAGGTAAAAAGTATTGCGGAACCAGGTGCCTTTTTTGGTTTAATGGCTGCAGCAAATGTGTCGGGTGTTTATCAAAAATATGGTTTTGTTGAACGCCCTGCCAATATGCCTGGAATGGTCATGCCCATCGATTAATTTATTCTGAGGGTAGGATTCTATTACTTATAATTAATAGAATGCTACCGCTTATTTATTTGATTAATAATCAGGTATCTTAATTAATGTTTCTTTGCGTCCGACAATTTCTGGAATATATACTTGTTCATTCCACAGTTCTGGCTCTATAGGCTCGACTGCAATAGAGATAACGCTTTCATCACAACCAACCACTTTAGTTACTGCTTCGGTGATACTTTTAGCCAAAGCGGTATGTTGCTCTTCAGTGAGTGAAGGGAAATGTTTAATATTTATATGTGGCATTATTCTTCCTTTAATAAAAGATAAAAGATAAAAACGAATTAACTATAAAACAGCGACGAGTTGGTCAATATGTGTTGTTTTAAGCATGGTGTAATGGTTTGCTTCAATTTTTTCTATAACAGGCTCAGTGATAGAGAAAACGACATTATTTTCAATAAATGAATAGTCGTCTCCCGTCGCTTTAATGATTTTAATAGGCGCTTTTAATTGACGCTGCTTGAGTTCATTAAACGAGTAGGTAAATTCAAAAGTCATCGTGACTATATCAATAATCCGCATAACTAAACCGGTTTCTAATTGCTTATTCAATCCACAGATAAAGTTAATAAACTTGTCTTTCGTATCAACAACAGCCAAACACTCTACTAATGAATTACTCTTTATTGTCCCCATAAATACAGAATACAATATGGTTAAAAACTTTTTGTTAGTAAATGTTGCTTCGCTACCTTCAGTTGAATTTTGTTCCAATCCTACTTTGGGTGAACCTGGAGCAATTAAGTATAAGTTTTCAACTACATTACCGGCTTTTTCTAATTGATAACAAGCCTCAAAAGCAACGCGTGCACCAAATGAATACCCCCATAATGTATAAGGACCTTCGCCCTGATTTTGCTTTATCATAGCAACATCTTTGGCAGCCATTTCACTGATAGTTTGGTATGGGATTTCTCCAGCATTAATACCATATGCTTGCACACCAAAAAAAGCTCGGTCTGTACCCAATTTTTCAGACAACAAGCGCAAATTCATACAATAACCACCCAATCCTGGCCAGCAGTAAATGGGGTTGCCCTTTCCTTTTACTTGAAAAGGGACTAACCGCGATGCTGAATTATTCTCATTTTGATTAACAGCTTGTGCTAACTTTTGAATTGTTGGAGAGGAAAAAATTATTTGTAATGGCAAGTCGCAAGACAAGGTTGTATTTATTTTATTGATAACACTAACAGCGAGAAGTGAATTGCCACCGAGTTCAAAAAAATCTGTATTAACTGAAATTGAGTCTCTGTTTAGTCCTTTTTTCCAAATGTCCAAGACGACACGCTCAACGTCATTAGTAGGTTCTATATGTTCTTCGCTGATACAATCAGTCTCTAATGTAAGCAATGCATTAATATCTACTTTTCCATTTACAGTTAATGGCATTTTATCTATAACTTTAATTGTATTTGGCATCATATAAGTTGGCAGAAACTTGAGCAGATCATCTTGAATAATTTCTGATGGCCCTTTCATATGAACTAAATCTTCATTCATACCATCACTGTGTATTTGCGTATCGCTGATAAGTCCACCGATAAAGAAATATGACGGTCCTACATCTTTATTGAGAATATGCTGGATTCGCTTAGCAGATGGTAGGTTATTGCCCGTTTTGGAACTGTAGCCTGAAGACATCAAACCAATATTCAAATCGTTCATTTGTAATGATTGTAACTTGCGGCCTAAGTTGATGTATCCCAACCAATTTTCATCCGTTGTACTTAAAACAGAAATACCAAATGAAGCTCTTTCATAAACGGATTGATTAATAGCAATAACATGTTTCTTTAAAATTATCTCACTAGATACGAATTCTAGCTCACCATTATCATATAAATATTTACCTGCTTTAAGATCTGATACTTGCCCTGGATGAGATTGTAAATACAAGCTGACATCATCATTCATTACGTCTTTTGTACCAGAAACTATATTAAAGCTGCCAAGGTAATAATCGTTCTCCTCGACCTCAAACAATTGTATTGTTTCGGGCACGTAATCACTGGATTTAATACTTAAACCATAAATTGGTAAGATATTTTCGAAAAAACCAACCATATGGCCAGCTTCCATTTCTAATACTTCTAAAATATTATTTTTATAAATTGGTTCAATGGCAGATTTTTTACCCACAAAATGTACTTTAAATTGTACCGTGCCAGTATCTTCTTTCTCCGCAACCAATACTAGTTGGTGATGTACTGGATGGTAATAGTAATAACCAGGTGCAAGACTTCCAATACTATTTAATTCAAGATACATTTGAGTTGCGTACAAAGCACCCGGTGACGCATAACCATATTTAGGTAATAATCTTTTCTCAGAATGGTACTGTCCAAAATACCTTAGAATGCTACCAAAATCAGCATAGTTAAGATCGGATAATCGAGTATAATGATCGTAATTTATTTTACTGTTGAGTACGTTAAGGATATCTTCTTTCGTAATCTTTCCACCATCATAAAAACGATAACTCTTACGGGAAAAAACAAGCTTGCGCTGTTTTTCGGTCGCTATTTTACCCGGTAAATCAATTATTGATTTATTCACTATTTCAGTATCTTGGCGGCAACCGATATTGGTTAGCTGCATTTTAACTTGGCTACGGCTTTTCTTAGATTGATGATGAGGATCATGGTTCCCTTGATCCATCAACGCTGCTTCTCTAGGGTTTAACTCAATCATTGAGATAAGGTTCTGGTAACCGGTATATTGGTCTTTCTTCAAAAATACTGCCGCGTTATTTACCCAATCGTGAGTTTCTATTATGGATTTAATTTCGTCTAGTTCAACGCGATATCCTCGAAGCTTAACTTGATTATCAATTCTGCCAGAATATTGCACTGAACCACTTTCATTCCAATAAGCTAAATCGCCCGTTTTGTAGAGGGTTTGCCCAATTTCGGCATCATCAAAAAAATGGGTAATGAAACGCTCTGCAGTTAAATCTTCACGATGCAAGTAACCTCTAGCTAAGCCTACACCTGCAATATAAAGTTCACCAATATCTCCAACAGCTACAGGTTTCTTATCGTTATCTAGAATATAATACTGTGTATTTTGTATAGGTTTGCCAATAGAAATTGTATCTGCACTATCTTGAATTTGTTTAATATCAAAAATATGTGCCGAACTGTTGATAGTGCACTCAGTTGGCCCATATAAATTAATAATACGACAATGAGGTAATTGCTCTGATTATTCATTTGCAAGGTGTTTTGACAGAGCTTCACCGCCACTAAATATTTGATTTAAAGTGGAACATTGAGTGAATTTTTCAACATTGAGTAACGCGAGCAGTAAAGTCGGCACACCTTGTAGCATTGATACGCCATGATAGATCATGGTATCTACAAGTTTCTCTGGATTTTTATATATGCCCGGCTCACCCATTACTACCAGTGCACCGCAACATGGAGCCAGAATTTCCCACTGAGCAGCATCAAAGCTCATTGGTGTTTTCTGTAAAACTACACTTTTACAATCTAATGAAAAGTGAGTCGATAACCAATCCATTTGATTGGCAATACTTTTGTGTTCGATCATCACACCTTTTGGTTTACCTGTACTGCCCGATGTGTAAATTACATACGCTAAGTTGTGTGATGAAGCATGCTGTGTAAGCATATAATATTGAGGTTTTTCATTGCTTATGAAAAAGTTATTTACCTGTGAAAATGTTATTAAAAGCACATCATCTAAAACCAATGTAGCCAATCGCTCCACTAGCTCATCTTGCACTACAATAATTTTACACTGGCTGTTTTCAAGCATATATTTCAGACGGTCATCAGGATATTCGGGTGACAGAGGCAAATAGGCCGAGCCCGACTGTAAAATCCCCCATACACCGACCATTAGTTCAATCGAAGGGTCTACAAACAGACCAACGCATCCGTCTAGACATACGCCCTGCTGTTGTAAGTATAATGCTAGTGTTAAACTTTTTTCACCAAGCTGCTGATAGGTGATGTTCCTATCTTGAAAAGAAACGGCTGTACTTGGTCCGTGCTGCTCTATTTGGCTACGAAATAAGTCAACAATATTATCGCCATTGTGGCTGTCTAGTTTTAACTGTTTCACGTATTTTATATTCCAATTATATTTTATAAGCCCCCCGCTATCAGTGGTAATGATTGGGAGTCTTATTTAAGGGATGGCCTCAATATTGAGCATTATCACCAACATTGAATTGCTATTCACTTTATTTGAACACACTAGATTAATTATTCAATTAAAATAGATTACGTATAAAATAGTAAATTTTCTTAAGTAAGCATAAATATATAACATCATTTACAACTTACTATCTTAAGTACAGATATTACAATGTAATACGTTACTTTGAACAAAAATGATCACAACTAATAAGAATAAATACAAAACCTCCCGATTTCATAGGGTAAGGTCATTATATTTCAAAGATTTACTTGCTGATATTATGCAACTTTATGATTTTATGAGAAATACTGCTTTTGAAGAACAGAACGTTGTTGTTCAATTGGCTGTCTCCCTGCAGTTTATAATGATTTGCATGCTTGTTAACACATTTTAAAACAGAGGGCGATTTAGGGTCTGTTGTGAATAAATGGGATCAAGTTAAATTTAAAATTTCTTCTTTCGCCGTCCGATTGGGCGTCCTTTTTTCTTAGGTTGCATACGTCGCTCTGTTAGCACCTCAACTTCTTCCTTATTTACACTGCCAATAGCCATTCTGCGGTTTACACTTGCCCGTACATCTTTTCTCAACCTGCTTTCCGTTTGATGAGTAAACAGCGCTCGGTATTTAGTAGCACAGTGATTGTAGTTACTAACCTACAATTAAACGCTTATATTTGCTAAGGCGGTATGTGCCCCAAAACGAGCTAGAAAGCTAAGGCGCTTTCGCCCCCATAGCGAGATAGAAATGAAGATCATGGACCATAATTTGAAAGTCCGCTAAGGCCTAAAGCAGACATTAAAATAAGTTGCTTTTCTATCTCGTTTACGAGTTGATGTTCTGGCTCGCTAAGGAGCAAAACGACTTAGAAAATATTTATAACTAACTAAAAAATACTAAGTATTTATACTTAGTTACTACAGTTTTTTATATTTGAGAGCTCATTCCATTACATTTTATAGGTAAGGTAAACTGTTACCCATTTCTTCAAACTATCGGATATATCTAAAATGTGGGAATATATTTCTAGGGTTTCACTAACCAGCTCCAAAGCCACTTACTAACGAAGGGCATAATTACATAAGTTGATAGACAGACCATAAAAGAGATGC
>JBALXF010000196.1:0-5985 GCA_036961085.1 Psychromonas sp. | reverse complement strand
CTTGTAATCCTAATAATACGATTAACAAGCTGATCGAAATTGCGAGTACGGGACGGCGTATAAAGATATCTGTAAATTTCATAAAATAGTCCCTACAACGCCGGAATTTCAGCTGGTTTATTTAAAATATCAGATTCAATAACATTAACATGTGCGCCATTACTTAATCGAACTTGCCCGCTCGTTGCAATTTCATCTCCTTCTTCTAGACCCTCTAAAACATGGATCTCACCGTCTTTACTCACGCCAAGTTTTACAATCTTTTGGTCTACTTGTAAGAAGGTTTTGCCATCATCGGTTTTCTGCTCTGTTATTACATAAACAGTTTCACCGTAAAGCGTGTAATTGATTGCGGTTTCAGGAATTGTAATTTGTGCTTCAATAGTTGGTAAAATGATGCTGGCTTTAGCGAACATACCTGAACGTAGTTTTTGTGACTTATTCGGGATATCAGCTTGTACTTGAATGACACCACTTTGGTAGTTAACCGCGGGTTCAATCGCAGAAACTGTACCAGTGAAAGCGGTATCTGGTTCCGCATCAACCACGATATTCATTGCTTGACCAATGTAGATCTTATTAAGGTCATTTTGTGGGACAGTAAAGCGAATACGCATACGACTGATATCTTCTAATCTAACGATATCTGTTCCGGCACTTAAGTAATCACCGATATTTACATTTCTTAAGCCTGCAATGCCAGTAAAGGGAGCGGTAATGATACGGCGGGTAATGGTTGCTTGGTAAGCTTCGATTTGACCTTGCAGTGCTAAGAACTCAGCTTCAGCGTTATCGACATCACCCTGTGAAACAGAACCTTTTGCAAATAAAGCATCAAGTCGGATGTAGTTACGTTCAACTGCAGGTAAGCGGCCTTGTGCTGCTTTTAAGTTGGCTTTTTCAACTTCACTATCTAAGTAAACAATCGCTTTGCCTTTTTGCAATTGCTGACCAGATTCAAAATCAATTTTTATAATTTTACCGGTTACTTCGTTGGCAATATTTACACCTTGAATCGGTTCAATGAAACCAATTGCTTTCAGGTGTGGGGTCCAATCTTCAGTTTTGATTGTTTGACTGGTGACGGGAAACTCTGGAATAGGGCGGTTGGCTAAATATTCTTTTATCTTTTCCGCTTTAAACATATTAAAGCCAATTACGCTTCCAAAAACCAGTATTGCCAACAAGACTGCTGAAGCTATCCATTTTTTCATTGTTTTACCCTAATTTAATTATTGTTTCTGTATGATTAACCAAGACGCATCTCTTACTTCATCTAACAGTATTTGATCCGGCATGACTTTATTTGTTAACACTTTTTTAGCTAGGTTTATCGCGCTATCAAAGCTTAATGCAACCAGTGCTGCAACTGGCCAGTTACGCAGCAAACCATCATCAATACCCTGTAGATAAAATCCACGTAATTTACCAAAGGTATTATCATCAAGTACTGCTGTTTCTTGCTGGCTATTATCCAACGTGCATCTAAGCATATCGATGACAGCCAAACGATTGGGATTCTTTAGTACCGCCTGATAGGTGTTTTGCCATAACCTATCGTATTTTTGCTTCGCAGTATCTTGCTCCTGCCAACCAGTAAAAATAGTTTTAGCAGATTCACTAAGAATATGCCGATATAGCTGATTGAGCAAAGCGTCCTTATTTTCGAAATAACAATAAATGGTTCCTGCCGCAACACCTGCTTGCTGTGCTATTACCTTTATTGATAATCCGTAAAAGCCGCGTTCTTTTATTAAAATTTCTGCCGCATTTAAAATTTTTATTCGCTTATCCATAACTACTCCAAATGAACGAACGTTCATTATCGGTTTTAAAATTAATTATGCAATAATATTTTTTATTTATTTGATGACTTCATTATCTTTTATATGGGTATATTAACTTTTTGTCATTGACTAACTTGTTGATTATTAATTGCAATGCTAGTCATACACTGGCCTGATGGGAGCTATAGTCACTAAAAGACTAAAGGTATTTACCACAGAGAACACAGTGAATCACAGAGGAAAGGAACCTTAAGTAAAATAACTTCTTTTCAGTGTAGCGCCTCTGTGTAAGTGAAGTGAAACTGAAACACTGTTTCGCAGTTCGCTGAATGTGTGTGGTGAGTCTGTTTTAATTAAAAGATTAAAAGATTAACAGATTAAAGCAGTCACCACAGAGTACACCGAGAGACACAGAGGTTATAAACATATCAATTATTTTCCTCTGTATAGCGCGTAGCGCCTCTGTGTAAGTGAAGTGAAACTGAAACACTGTTTCCCAGTTCGCTGAATGAGTGTGGTGAATCTGTTTTTATTCAAAGACTAAAGGCATTGACCACAGAGAACACAGAGAATCACAGAGGAAAGGGATTTTAAGCAAAATAATTTCTTCTCAGTGTAGCGCGCAGCGCCTCTGTGTAAATGAAGTGAAACCGAAGCACTGTTTCGCAGTTCGCTGAATGTGTGTGGTGAATTAGTTTTTACTAAAAGGCTAAATGCAATTACCGCAGAGAACACCGATATGGTATCTCTTGGGGAACTCAGTAAACTAGCGTAAAATCTGCTGCTCTCTGTTATTTTTATTACTATTAGGAAGATCCATGAAGTTAAACCCTGGACAAGACGCTGCTGTTAAAATGATTTCAGGCCCGTGTCTGGTATTGGCGGGAGCCGGTAGTGGTAAAACACGTGTGATCACTAATAAAATTGCGCATCTAGTGCAAAATTGTGATTATTTGGCAAAAAACATTGCCGCAGTAACCTTCACTAATAAAGCAGCCCGAGAGATGAAAGAGCGTGTTAGTCAAACTCTGGGCCGTAAAGAAGCGCGAGGTTTGATGGTCTCAACCTTCCATTCATTAGGTTTAGATATCATCAAGCGAGAATACAAAACGCTTGGCATGAAAGCCGGCTTTACCTTGTTTGATGATCAAGACACCATGGCTTTATTAAAAGAGCTAACCGAAAAACAACTTAAAGAAGATGTCGATCTACTCAAAGCCTTAGTAACACAAATTTCTAACTGGAAAAATGCGTTGGTATTACCGCCTCAGGCAATCAAGCAAGCACGTGGTGAACGAGATGTGGTGTTTGCCCATTGTTATGACCTATACCAAAGACAATTAAAAGCCTACAACGCACTCGATTTCGATGATTTGATTGTGATGCCAACCCTACTGCTAACGTTAAAGGAAGAAGTGCGTTTGCGCTGGCAGAAAAAAATTCGCTACCTGCTGGTGGACGAATATCAAGATACTAATACTAGCCAATATGAGTTAATCAAAGCGTTAGTTGGAGATCGGGCTCGATTTACTGTGGTTGGAGATGACGATCAGTCTATCTATTCTTGGCGTGGTGCGCGTCCTGAAAACTTACTATTACTGCAAAATGATTTTCCTAACCTAAAGGTTGTAAAACTCGAGCAAAACTATCGTTCTAGCCAACGTGTATTAAAAGCAGCCAATGTATTAATCGCCAATAACCCGCATGATTTTGAGAAACGTTTATTTAGTGAACTTGCCTACGGTGAGTCGCTAAAAGTACTCACTGCAAAAAATGAAAAGCATGAAGCAGAAAGAGTAGTGATGGAGCTTTCTGGGCATAAGTTTATGAACGGCGCATCATTCAAAGATTATGCGGTGTTATATAGAGGTAATCATCAGAGTCGTTTGCTTGAAAAAGTGATGATGGAAAATCGCATTCCTTATCGGATCAGTGGTGGCACCTCTTTCTTTGCTCGCAGTGAAGTCAAAGACATCATGGCTTATTTAAAATTATTAGTAAATCAGGAAGATGATAATGCCTTTCTGCGCGTGGTGAACACGCCACGCCGTGGTATCGGCCCTAACTCGTTAGAGAAATTAGGTAGTTACGCCAATATACGTCATAGCAGTTTGTTTTCCTGCAGCTTTGAAATGGGCTTAGAGCAAACCCTTTCCGGTAAAGGTTTGCAATCATTACAAGCCTTTACCCGTTGGTTAGTCGAATTGAATGATCGTTTAAAACGTGAAGATCAGATTGATGTAGTAAGAGATTTAATTCGAGACATTGGCTACGAAGATTGGTTATATGAAAGTAGCCCAAGCCCTAAAGCCGCTGAAATGCGCATGAAAAATGTTTCTATGTTATTTAAATGGGTAACAGAAATGCTGAAGGGTGACGACCTTGATGAAGAGATGACTCTAGAGCAAGTGGTTGCGCGTTTGACTCTACGCGATATGCTTTCGCGTAATGAAGAAGAAGAAGAGTTAGATCAAGTACAACTGATGACATTACATGCTTCAAAGGGATTGGAGTTTCCTTATGTCTATATGATTGGTATGGAAGAGGGAATTTTACCGCATCAAGTCAGTATCGATGAAGATAATGTAGAAGAAGAACGTCGCCTTGCATACGTGGGTATAACGCGTGCGCAAAAAGAGTTGACGTTTACATTAGCTAAAGAGCGTAATCAATATGGTGAAATCATCAAACCGACACCGAGCCGTTTTTTAGGTGAGTTACCAGAAGCTGATTTAGATTGGGAAAGTGGCCCGAAGAAAAAAACCGATGATCAGAAAAAACAACTCGCCAATAAAGGCATTGCAAACTTACGCGCATTATTCGATGACTGATAAGGTATTGAAAAAAAGGAAGTCGAATCGTGGCTAAGGTCATAATATGCTTCGCATCTGCTTTCCTCTATCACCAAAAAAGAGTAGGTTAAAAAAAGATATTCAAAATTTATCCTGAAACTACCAAATACAACCTTTGATAGGTTTTATGTATCAAGTTGATAATTACAATCGATTTTACCTATTTAGTGATTGTTGGCATAATCACTTCATCAAAACGAAGTAATACTTTGTTTTAACTAAATTAAATAATTAAACTCAAGGAGCTGTACATGTTAGAAAATATCGAAGGCCAAAAAATTCCAAATGTAACTTTCCCAACTCGCCAAGGTGATGAATGGGTAAATGTTTCTACAGATGAGTTATTTTCAGGCAAGACTGTTGCTGTTTTTTCACTACCTGGTGCATTTACACCAACATGTTCATCAACTCACTTACCACGCTACAACGAATTAGCGGGTGTGTTAAAAGAGAACGGTGTAGATGATATCGTTTGTATCAGTGTTAACGATACGTTTGTAATGAATGCATGGTTAGCAGATCAAGAAGCAGAAAACATCACTGTTGTACCTGATGGTACAGGCGCTTTCACTGACGGCATGGGCATGTTAGTTGATAAAAGTGATATCGGTTTTGGCAAGCGTAGCTGGCGTTACAGTATGTTAGTAAAAGATGGCGTAATTGAAAAAATGTTCATCGAGCCAAACCAACCAGGCGACCCGTTTGAAGTATCTGATGCAGATACAATGCTTAATTACATTAGCCCAACGGCTAAAGCGCCATCTGCAGTGGCTTTATTCACTAAACCAGGTTGCCCATTCTGTGCAGCAGCTAAAGCAACATTAAAAGCAAATAACATTGCATTTGAAGAAATTGTTTTAGGTACAGATGCAACAAGTGTAAGCCTTAAAGCGGTAACGGGTGAAACAACAGTGCCACAGTTATACGTTGATGGTAAACACATTGGCGATAGCGATGCAGTCGTTGCATACGTAAACGGCTAATAACCGACTTTAGAACTTATTGCTTGATGGGCTAATTGACCTTGATAGCAAAAAAATAAGTTATAGCGCATGTTCATTTGGGACTTGCGCTTTTTTTTGCCTCAAATTCACATAAAAGTGACTATTTAGCACCAATATGCAGCATATAAAGTAACAAACACTGTAAAAATAGATTCAAAATATAATCTTATTCAGTGTTTTTAGTGCAGCGCCCGTGGCTTTTTAGTTATTAATTTATCGTAACTACTCAGCATCTATTTTGTATGTATAAAAATACGGCGTAAATGCTCTGGACTAAGCCATTTATGATTAGTTCAAGGCGAAAAAGCGCAGTTTAGTGGTTTAAATGAGCATTTTTCAACA
>JBALXF010000195.1:0-5993 GCA_036961085.1 Psychromonas sp. | reverse complement strand
TCTTTTTTTCAATTAATCGCCCTGGTGCACAAACGTATATATGCTCATCAGGGACGTCTTTAGACACCACTGCACCACTGCCAATAATAACATTTTTGCCTATGTAATTAACCGAAGGCATGATAATGGCATTTGTGCCAATCCATGCATTTTCAGCAATAATTAATTCACTGCCGGTTGCTTTAGAACGAGGATCATAGCCATGAGTATGGGTATAAATTTTTGTCCCTTCGGAGATTAACGCATTCGCTTTGATTTCCAAACGCCCGGTAAAATCTAATAAAACATCACGATTGATTTGCACATCATTATGCAGTATTAATTCACCCGCAGATAATTCAGACCACATACGCACATTGTCGGCTAAAGAGACCTTGTTGCATAAAGTAATCCCTTTCGGGTTATTTACTCGTAAACCTAAACCTATATAACAACCCTTCCCCTGCTTAATCGAGAAGGCATATTTAAAGATAAATCTAGATATTATTAATTTGATAAAGCGAACAGATTTTTTTATTACAGACCATGCAGGTAGAAGATTAATTTCCATTCTATTACTCTATTTTCATTAATTCGGAATACAACTTATTATGCTGCTCTGCGATTTTTTGAGGAGCAAATTTGTCTAACGCTAAAGCTTGCCCCTTTTTAGCGATTTGTTCTCGATGGCTTTCATCATTTATTAACCCATCAAGCAATTTGGCCAACGCTTTTTCATCACCAATAGGGAATGTCCAACCGGTGACATCATGGCTAATATAATCTTGGGAAGCAGGATAATTTGCAGTGATAGTGGGTAGCCCTATCTGCATCGCTTCTACAGGGGCAATACCAAAACCTTCGAACTTAGAAGGCAGCACAAACAGATCCGACGCCACCAAATGCTGCTCAACGGTTGCTTTATCAACATGTCCGGTTAAAAGACAATTATCTTGCAGATTCAGTGTATGAATTAATCTATTTAATTCTTCAACATCAGGCCCGCCACCACAAATGGTTAATTTCACATCACTTTTATAGGTTTGCTTTAAAATATGAACTGGTTTAATAAGTGTTGGCCAGTCTTTTTGCATATTAGATAATCGACCTACACCAACAACACGGAAAGTACTGTCCGGTTTTTCTACTCTGCGGCTTATCATATTTACCGGAGGATTGATAACAGTGACATTGCTGGATTTTTTTTCTAAAAATTCATCTTTAATAATTGACGCCACGGCGATATTACAATTGGAAATAAATGATGAAAGCAACCAAGCAATTTTGTGCCGCAGCGTCCAGATTGACAAAGGAATATGGTAGGTTGATACTATTTTTTTTCCTAAATATTTAGCAGAAAGTACAGAGATGAGTAAGTTAGAGTACAAATGAAAATGAACGACTTCACAGTCACTGGCTTTTAATATTTTAACTAACTCTTTTTGCTTATTTAAAAAACTATTTTTACTTTCTGACAATAAATTGATTTCAGAAAAAACGGATCGACAGTTATCTAAATAATCACAATCAACACTTCCTAAAATAACAAGATGAACATTAATATGTTTCTTTTTTAGCTCTTTCGCTAACAGATAAACATACTGCTCGGTACCGGCATTACCCCAGCACTCCATTACATAAACTATTTCTTTACCAGTTGAAGCTTTCATCCCCACCCCCCCTCTTTAGTATGTTAGCTGAACTAATTAGATAAGTTACTCTTCCCAAACTTGCATATAAACAAAGGGCAGTTACTTCTTAAACCGTTCAAGTAGCCGCTTAGGGTTTTTAATATAAAGCATGTAAATATGGGGAAAAAAACTTAAGTGACCTTTTAAGTATCCTCTTAAGACATATTTAAAAATATTAAAATCAAGGGCAGACCAATTATTGCGCAATAGAACTAAAGCAGAAGCTTTATGTGTAGGTATTTTGTTATCCACTGCATATTTAGAGGCATTTATGCTTACAAGTATTCTAGATTGCTGGTTTTCTTTTGTCCGGTTTACCGTCAAAGTATTCGTTCCTTTTGTTACACAATAAATAACTTCATCAATTACTTGTATATTTTTTGCCAACCAACCGGTTTTAAGAGAAAACATAATATCATTGGACGCAATAACCTCGTCAAACCTAAAACATGCTTCTTCCAAGTATTTTGCAGAATAAACTTTACTCCATGGAACACCGTAGCCATGCCGTATATTTTCATTCGCTCCCGTCAAATATTCATCTACCAGGTTAGAAAATGGCACATGCCTATCAGAAACACTCCCGTCCTTTAAGGAAATACTTATAGGTTTATAAAAGTAAATGTCGTTATTTGGTCTCGTTGAGGTAGCATAATCTAACTTATCAAATGCTCCTTCTGTAAAATAATCATCTGCATCTCCAAATAAAATATATTTACCAGATACATTTTCTAACCCTATATTTCTACAGGAGCCGGCACTTTTAGGTTTATTAACATTAAAAAACAATTTCACATTTTGACATGTGGATATTGAAATCATATCACTTAAATCTTTTTTATTAATATTGCTATTATCATCAACGACGACAATCTCGATATCAACTCGACTAGGTATTGACTTCAATAATACGCGTAATCCTCCTAAATCATTATAATGCGGAACTACAATGGAATATTTCATATTAAAATAACTCTTTCTAAATTTATAATTTTGAAAAAAAACTAAGCAATGAAGTTTATTGTGATACCAAGGGCAAGATTATGAACCGTTCTAAATCACACTTCTCGCCAATGCCCAACATTAAAGCCATAACGGGTTGGACGGTTTAAATAAAACCTGGCCATAGATCTGTTAAGTTGCAGAGTTATCTGCAAACAACTGGATTAACGTTGGCACTAAATAATGACTTGGAAAATAAAATAAAGGAAACTTACATACCTGCTTTAGCAGAACTAACTAATTACCCCGAGCTTTTGTTAATTCAAAATTTCAATACCCGCTGTAACTTCGTCATTAAATTTCCCGATTTTAGCTTCAGCTTATAATTGATAATCTGTAACCAACTAAGCCAACCGCCCTTAAATATTCCCGCACTCACATATCTGCGATAGACCCACCATAAATCCATTAAATTACACCCAACATAAAAGCCTCTATGCACAGAAAAAAGCGGCTGATTGTTCTGCATGGATTTGCCAATAAGCCCTTTTACATTACCGCTATTGGCACTCTCCGGCCAGAGCACGGTTGAATAGTTTTGATGGAAATGAAACTCATCATCAAAACTTCTCCCACTTTTCAAAAGGTAACCAGAGTACAAAAAAAATTCGGTCAAGCTATTAGAGACGAATTCTTCTTCAAAGGATGCCCCCCTATGCTCCAAGTGTTTGATTAGTTCACCAACGATTTCACAATCAAAGGTGAAAGGGGTAATCGTTTGGGGGAAACAAGCCACATATTTATCACCGTCCAATTGCAAATAATCCATCACTCGATCGTAAGATCCCCTTAAGGGATGCTCTCTAAAATCACGTGAATTAACACATGCTCTCTCAGAGCCATCGAGAAAAAAGGTAGATATAACATCACTAATAAATACGTTTTTAGCATCTAAAACGACATATTTCTTAGACTGAATATATTTACAAATAGCTAACTTCAAAAGCTGTTGGTTTATCCAACCTCTCTCAGCCGCACACACACAGACATCGGTTGCTGGCACGACCTCTAAACTCTCCGCGAAGTGACTATAATTATTCTTTAAGCGACTGATAAAACTTCGAGAGATCCCATTTTCAGTATTATCTATTACTATGATCTTCTCAACCATAGCTATCGGTAAATAACGCGCAATCGAGCGGGCCTGCATTTCCAACATGAAGAGCTCTTTTTCGTAGACTATGGTTACTAACGTTAATTTTCTATTTATATTTAAAGGTCTCATCTCGATACTGCCCTCTTAGTTAGGGGTTTAGCCAAGGCGAAATCATGAAGCTCCTTGCCCTGTAAGGTCTTGATTAATACAATCGGTGTTTCTATTCGCACATTTTTACTTTCTTTTAATAATCGCTTTTAATGTTTTATCTGCATTTTATAAGTTAAGCTCTGCATGCCGTACTATTGCATAGTTTTCAGTTGAATTTTATTGCCTAATTCGACAAGCACCTTCATTCCAATGCGGTATCAAGCTTCCAATGCAATTTTACTTCGATTGACAAATACTCTCGAGCTGCATTAGCAAACTCTTGGACGCTTAATTTAGCTGAACTAATATAGAATCCAAAAGAGGCTTCTGTTGTTTTACCTTTCTCTGTTCTAAACGAAACAATGAAACCTAAGCTATTTAGCTATTTAGCTATTTCCTCAAAACTTAAATCAGTTCGTTTTACGATAGCTAACATTCTGATCTTCTTTATCATCCCTTTTGAGCATTTTTGAAATTCATTTGGATCAATTGACTGAAAAACACGAGAAATTGTATCATCTGTCGGTATTCCGCCAGAAAAAGGTAAATACCTCCTCAACCAATCTAACTTATCGTTGCCAAAACCTTCTATTTTTTTCCAACCCTCACCCCCTGATATAACAGCCGTAATTGCCAAAATAAAACATCGGCTAAATTATGATGAACTTTCCTTGGCTGACGGGAATCTCGGATAATTGAAAGCTGGATTAACAAGGTTAACTGGGAAATATCAAACTTCTACTAAAGGTAAAAGAAGTATATGATCACAACTAAATCTGATCTACAATTAGCCCCTTTTCCAAATTATGTTCTATAGTTGCAGCTAACATTAAATAATTATATTTATCAAAAAAAGGTAGTTAAAAATAAAGATATAACTTCGTCATCTCGTCCTTACTACATTGTCAGCAGAAACGTGACAACTATTTGTATTACATCGTTTTTATCAGCTTAATCACCTAATTTTTTAATGAAAAACTACGATCTCTACTAGATATGAACTTCAAATCAATCTAATTGAAATTTATAAACTATGTCTTAAATCACCTTATACTCTAAAGAGAATAACCACCAAGGGCCATTTAAAATAAGGATTATTTATACACTTCTCTCAGTTATTTAGAGGTTACCCATTATTATCCCGGTAATGCCTCCCCCTTATAAAGGCTCTAATAAAATCCATTAGTAAAATAGATGTTTTTTTCTTAATTATTTTTCTTTTTAAATGAGTAACCACAATGCGAATTACACAATAAGATGACTTCCACCAAGGCGTATAATATCTTAAGCTAAGCGCGTGATCATAAGTGCGCTCTTTCAATCTAAATGCATTAACTAATTCCGTCTCATCTTCTAGCCTAGAAAGAGAGTGCTCAAATCCTTGAATAACCCTTAGATCAGTAGTACCAAACTGATTCACACGATAGCAAAATGTTGTATCGACGCCATATAGATAAAATCTCTCATCAAATGTAGCTCCATATATATTAGTAATATCTTTCACAACCTTACTACCGATAACCATTCCACTGCCTATTGCCATTAGTTGCTCATTAGCATCAAAAAAAACTTTGGTATGGTCAACTATTATTCCGTTACACTTTGGCCCTTCTATATTGCCCTTATAAGTAATAATTGGAATGCACAATTCACGCTCTGTAGCATTTAAAGCCGCTTGCAAATAATTTTTATTTAAAGTCGAATCATCATCTAAGATTACAAATTTATTGCTTTTCACTAACTTAATGACGTTGTTATATATTTTCGCCAAAGACTCATTATTTTTAGTTTCTTGAATATCAACATCTAACCCTATATCTTTGAATGGCATTGTATTTTTACAATTTAAATTACGAGGTCCGTTATTCCATATAACTAATTTACAATTGTCATACTTAATTTCTGACTTTAATAGTGTATTTAATGTCGTTGATGTTGAAATTTCATTTTTATACAAAAGAACCAAAAAAGTAACATTATAAACTTTATCAATCATCTAGATTTCCTCGAATAAATTCTCACGCACAATTGTTTTAATCCACACGGTAAAATTATGACGCTCACTGTCCTGTAAA
>JBALXF010000194.1:0-6016 GCA_036961085.1 Psychromonas sp. | reverse complement strand
ATTTTTTTATTGCTTATTTCAATGTTCTTTAACATGCCACTGGCGATTATCACCCCTAAGACGGTAAAGATCATGCCGGTAATAGTTGTGCCATTAAGCTGTTCGGAAAATAAAAACAAGGCCCATAAAGAGGCTAAAACAGGGGTTAATGAGCCAATAGCTGAAGTTAATTCAGCTCCCAGTTTAGAAATAGCATAACCATAAAAATAACTAGCTAGCAATCCCACGCCAATCCCTTGCACTAACATATGCAACAGTAATTCTTTAATCGATATTTGTGAGTATCCCAAATCAGCGCTACCCGTTAGGCAGATATAAACAACAATGGCGACCGCACTTGGCAGAGCGACAACGGCTGCCGCTTCTAAAGGTTTTAAGCCACTTAAACGCACTGCTACCGTAAATATCGCCCACAATAAACTCGCAGCTAATAACATGATTTGACCTTTGCTTTGCTCAATATCAAAGCTCTGCCAATTGCTCGCTAATAAAAATAGCACGCCTAATATGATAACCGTTAAACCTATTTTTTTAAATATTTCAAAGGGTTGTTTAAAAATAACTACTGCAATTAAGGTTACAAATAATGGCGCAACGCCGGGTAATAAAGTACTACCGTAAGCGACTGAAGCTATTCCCATAGCACTCCCTGACAGTAAAAAAAAGGGTAAACCAGCGCAGGTCATCATGGCTAATAGATAAGGCAGTGGTACTTTACGAATTTTTTCCCATCGTTTGATAAACAAAGGCAATAATAATATTCCTGGAATAGCAAAACGGAACAGGGCTAGTTCCGTAATACTTAACGGGGACAGGGCGCTACTGCGCAAAGATAAAAAGTAGGTCGACCAAATAAATACGGTTAATAGCGCTGCGATAATACCCAACTGCTGCTGCAGACTATTACTGGATAAAGCTGTCACTTTTTTTAAATCGGCAACGATGGGTTTATCAGTAGCAGTGCATATGGTCATAATATTAATCCCTAGTGTGTTGGCTCATAATCCTTATATGAAGGCGTTATTATGGCGTAACTGGCTTGACTCTAGGGAGTGAACTTAAGTACAATTTCATCAATTGTTAGCAATTAAAGTTACAAAATATAATAAGTGTGGTGATTGGAGCTATGTGATGAATAGAGTTGACCGTGAATTATTAAGTTGGATTCAAAAAGACAGTCAAATAACTACAGCGGAGTTAGCGGAAAAAGTGGGCTTGTCTGCCTCACCCGTAGCACGTCGTTTACGGATTTTACAAGATCAGGGTTATATCGATGGTTATCGTGCTCACTTAAATAAAAAAAAGCTAGGGCTGACCATTACCACCTTTGTAAATGTCAGATTAAAAGAACATCAAGATGCGCCTTTGATTGCCTTTGAGCAAGCTGTTTGTGCGATGCCATCAGTAATCAGTTGCCATAGTGTTTCTGGCTCATTTGATTATTTATTACAGGTGCTGACCAGTGATTTTTCGGCTTATGAGTTATGGGTTAGAGAGTTAAGAGTATTGCCGATGGTAAGCCAAATCGACAGCAGTTTTTCAATTCGTGAGGTCAAAGCGCAGGAAGCCTTGCCCATTCCATAAATGATGCAAAAAAAAGTCTATCAATAATCATATAAATGATACTCGATAGACCTTTAAATTAGTTCATGATGGTTGTCAGCTAAGCATTACAACCATTATTTATCACTTATTAGCTGAATGATTACATTCTAAACTGATTCGATAAATATTCGTTGTAAGTCCCTTGAAAGTCGACCACTTTTGTATCTTTAATATCAATGATACGGGTTGCTAATGAAGAAACGAATTCACGGTCATGGCTAACGAAGATTAACGTACCTTGGTATTCTTTTAAGGCATTATTTAATGCATCAATCGCTTCTAAATCCATGTGGTTAGTAGGTTCGTCCATAACTAATACGTTAGTATCTTGCATCATTAACTTACCAAATAACAAACGATTCTTCTCTCCACCCGAGCAGTTACGCGCTTTTTTGTTAGCATCATCGTCGGTAAATAATAAGCGACCTAACATGCCACGTACAATCAAATCACTGTGTTTAGTGGTACGCCATTGACCCATCCAGTCCATTAGCGTTAAATCATTATCAAAGTCGTTGGTACTATCCTGTGGGCAATAGCCTACAGATGCATTTTCTGACCATTTGATCACACCTGCATTAGGTGTTAATTCATCGACTAAACAACGTAGGAAAGTACTTTTACCAACACCATTTTCTCCGATAATTGCTAGTTTTGCACCTGCTTCTAAAATAAGATCACCACCAGAGAATAATGTACCTTCGTCAAATCCGTGGCTCAAATCTTCTAATATTAATGCTTGGCGATGCATTTTCTTACCTTCTTCAAAAGTAAGAGAAGGGTGCATTCGACTAGATGATTTCACTTCATCTAATTTTATTTTATCCATTTTTTTAGCGCGAGAACTCGCTTGTTTAGCTTTTGATGCGTTTGCACCAAAACGGTTTACAAAATCTTGTAATTCGTTTATTTCCGCACTTTTCTTGGCATTTTCAGATAACAGTTGTTCACGAATTAAACCTGCTGCTTCTAAAAAGTATTCGTAGTTACCTGGGTAAATACGTAGTTCACCATAATCAATATCAGCCATGTGTGTACACACAGAGTTCAAAAAATGACGATCATGGGAAATGATTATCATTGTACATTTACGTTTGTTCAGCTCTTCGGATAACCAATTGATGGTATTGATGTCCAAGTTATTGGTTGGCTCATCAAGTAATAACACATCTGGACTTGCAAATAGCGCTTGTGCTAATAACACTCGTAATTTACGGCCTGGTGCCACTTGTTTCATTAAACCAAAATGAAACTCTTCTTCAATACCAGCGGCTAATAAGATATCACCGGCACGACTTTCTGCGGTATAACCGTCCATTTCAGCAAATTCACTTTCAAGTTCGCCTACTTTCATGCCGTCTGCTTCGCTCATCTCTGGCAAGCCATAAATACGGTCACGTTCTTTTTTGATTTCCCATAACGGTTTATCACCCATGATAACTGAGTCGATTACGCTGAACTCTTCAAAGGCAAATTGGTCTTGGCTCAAGGTACCTAATTTCACACCGGGATCAAGTGAGACATTGCCTGCACTTGGCTCTAACTCACCGCTCAAAATCTTCATGAAAGTTGATTTGCCGCAGCCATTAGCGCCAATCAAACCATAGCGGTGGCCGTGACCAAATTTAGCTGAAATGTTTTCAAATAAAGGCTCAGCGCCAAATTGCATTGTGATGTTCGCGGTAGATATCAAAGAAGTATTCCCAAGTGTTTACTAACAGTGTAATTATTTGCTTAAAACAAGCGAAAATAAGAATTGTAATAGTAGAGATAAATAGGTCGCGAAGTATACAGAACAAAGGGGTTAGATGTCGAGCTTTAGCATGAAATGGGTGGTAAATAAAGTTTGACCCAATGAATTTGTGAACTTGGTCGTTGTGTTGAATGAGAGTGCTATTATCCAGTTTTAACGGCAGTTTATTGTTTTTATAGATAAGTCATATAATATAAATAGTTATCTTATTAAAGCGTGAGTGATAGAGAACCTATGGAAGTAGAACTATTAGAAGTTCAAGATTTTATTAGCCAGTATGCCCCTTTTGATCAACTTCCTGAAGAAGTGATAAAAGAAGTCGCTCAAAGTGTTGAGATATCTTATTTTAGAGCGGATAGCCCTATTATTGAGTTTAACGATAAGATTAAAGAACTGTATATGATCCGCAGTGGTGTGGTGGAAATCTATCGCCGTAAAGGGGAGCTATACAATCGCCTTGATCAAGGGAAGCTGTTTGGACAAATGGGCTTATTAACCAATAATAAAGTGCGTTTTCCTGCTAAATCCGTCAAAGATACACTTTTATACTGCATTCCTGAATCTATTTTCCATGACCTCTGTGAACGTTATGAAGATTTTGCTGACTTTGTTGAAGTCGAAGATAGCATGCGTTTAAAACAGGCCGTAGAAAGTAAAAGTGATGATGCCAATGATTTAACCACTTCTAAAGTTAAAAAACTATTAACCAGAGATGCATTAATATTACCTAATAGCAGTAGCATTCAATCTGTCGCTAGAATTATGGCGGAAGAGGGGCTTTCCGCTGCGTTGATCAACGATCCTAATCTCGAAGATGATCAAGGTAATAGTTTTGTCGGTATTATTACAGAGCACGATCTCTGTAAAAAAGTGATTGGTGGTGGTTTAAGTGTTGATAATCCAGTTTCTGATGTGATGTCTACTGAGCTTATTTCATTGGATCATAATGCTTACGTCTTTGAAGCCATGTTGATCATGCTACGTTATAATGTTCACCATCTGCCTATCCTTAAAAACAAACAGCCTATAGGTTTGATTGAAGTCTCCGATATTATTCGCTACGAATCCCAAAATAGCCTGTTATTTGTAAGCAGCATTTTCCAGCAGCAATCCACACAAGATTTAGTGCTGTTATCAAAGCAATTAAAAGATTGTTTTCTACGCATGGTCAATGAGGATGCAAACTCTCATATGGTCGGGCGTGCTATGTCTGAAATTGGTCGTAGCTTTAAACAGCGTTTATTAGAGCTAGCAGAAGAAGAGTTAGGTGAACCGCCTATTCCTTATTGTTTCTTAGCGCTTGGCTCGATGGCAAGAGATGAACAACTGATAGTAACCGATCAAGATAATGCGCTTATCCTTGATAATAGTTATAACGACAATGAACATGGTGAATATTTTGCAAGCTTATCTAAGTTTGTTTGTGATGGATTAGCCGCATGTGGTTACAGTTACTGCACCGGTGATATTATGGCAACTAATCCTGAGTTCCGTAAAACCCAATCGCAATGGGAAGAGTGTTTTGCTGACTGGATAGACAACCCGGATCCACAAGCACTATTAAACAGCTCTATATTCTTTGATCTGACCGGCGTTTATGGGAGAGTAAAATGGGCTGAGCAATTAAACGGCTTTATTGTACGTAGGGCGAAGAAAAATAATCGCTTTTTAGCTTGTTTGGCACGTAATGCACTTAACCGTAAACCGCCTTTGGGTTTCTTTAAAGACTTTGTGATGGAAAACGATGGTCGTCATAATAATTCAATTAACTTAAAACGCAGAGGAACCGCGCCTTTAGCTGATTTAATTCGTGTCCATGCACTGGCAATTGGCAGTCAATCACAAAACTCATTTCAGCGTTTAGAAGACATTATTGAAGCCGGCATTTTACCCAAATCAAAGGGTGAAGATTTACAACATGCGATGGAGCTTATCTCACTGGTACGCCTACGACATCAAGCATTAGATGTCGAGAATGAAATTGAACCCGATAATAATATTGAACCTGAAAATATGTCTGACTTTGAAAGGCGTAACCTTAAAGATGCGTTTTTAGTTTTAAGCAATGCACAAAATTTCTTAAAATACCGATATACTGCGAACAAACTTTAAAGGCTGCTGATGGATGCATAATTTCACTAATAAAGAGATATTAAACTGGACTGCTTTCCTGCAGTTAAAAGCACAGCTCAGCCAAGATAAACGCTTGCAAACCTTTTATAATACAGGTACCTATCATGATGAAACAAAGTTAAATGAAATTGAATTTGTTGCGCTTGATTTTGAAACAACCGGTTTAGATTCTGCACAAAATAGTATTATTAGTATTGGTCTTGTACCTTTTAATTTACAGCGAATTTTCTGTAATAGAGCCAAGTCCTGGTACATCAATCCACAGGATAATTTGCAAGAAGACTCTATCATTATTCATGGTATTACCCACTCTGACTTGCAAGGTGCGGATGATTTATTACCTATTTTAGGGGCGCTGTTAGATGAACTAGCTGGCAAAGTCGTGGTGGTGCATTATCGTCGTATTGAGCGAGACTTTTTAGATCGAAATTTACGTGCGCTACTCAATGAGGGAATTATTTTTCCAGTTATTGATACCATGCAAATAGAAGGGGATTTACAAAAAGAACGCTCGAAAGGTATCTA
>JBALXF010000193.1:0-6025 GCA_036961085.1 Psychromonas sp. | reverse complement strand
CAAGAACCGCTTTTTTTAAAGGCAATTTAGATCAATCTCAAAAACAAGAATTCTACGATTACATGCTTAAAGAAGTTGTGCCGATTATTAAGACCTTCCCTAATAATTTAGGGGTACGCGTCAATATTCCTAAACTTATAGAAGAAGGCGGGGATAAAGATCTACTATTGATGATGCAGCATACCTATGAAAACAAAGAAGTAATGGCTGCGGCACTGGATTCAGACCAGCGAATTGCTAGTATGCATGCGACAATTAAAATAATTGAAAAATTTGATATTAATGTGCACCACATTAATTTCGAGTTAAATTAAGGGGCTAGCATTCATTCATTTGGCAATATTGTTTGAATCTAATTATTTTAATGATGAAAGTAAAAAATAGGCAGCTTGGATTTTTTACTCTCATCTCTCTCATTTAGAATAAACCTTAATTATCTGACACTGCTTATTAAGCGTGTTAAATATGTCTTCCTACGATAATACCTTCCCTTAAATAACTGCTGCATATTGCATAAGCTATTTTTATTAGCATTCGGCAGCCTTGATTTTCTTGCGAGAGTAGTTTTTTGTAGCGCTGAGAAGGGGATATTGTTGTAGTGAGTAAGTTGTTTAGACTTTCTTATTGTGAGTATCTAATGTGAATGCGTGTTGCATTAATTAGTCATTGAGTTAGGAAAGTAAGCCTTGTCAAAAATGAGGCTGAAAATAGTTATATCTGGCAGTGTTGATTAAGCTGTGTTTTTATGACTTATTAAATCTGTTTCCCCAGTAAGGGAGAGATAAATATATTAGACGTTATACATAGTTGTAATGCAGTTTAGAGATTAAACCCAAGCTGATGCTAGCAATAAAATTGTTGCACTAATAATTACCGTTGATTTTAAAAAAAACATACCTTCATTCATTGCAGTAGAAACTACACTTGTATTAGATTGCATTTCATCGATAGACGCAGGGAATTGTTCAGTTAATGTTGTTTTCATAGTATTTAATCCTTTAGTATTTGATTTACTTAGATTATGCGCAATACTGTGACGGCGGTCAACTTTTTTTGTTCTTTAATTACGTGATTTTAGTCAATTCCTCTTTTTTTGTGTAAAAAAGTTACATTTTTATCTGCTGTAAGTACAAGGTAGATAGGCTGCTAGGGCTTAACTATTTGTATATTAAGTTATTTTTTGACTAGAATGATACAAATATTTACATCTGAATAGTCAGTCCAAATAATGTTTGATTTAACCTCTGCTGTTAAAATAATTTAGCAGCTACTTTGTATGAATTAACTAAAAACTAGATTATTAGCTTGAAATATTACTTTTTATCAAAAATTCTGGATTATAACGTTACAAATTGAACAAAAATCCTTATACTGACGTGCTTTATTTCTGGGTGGCGGTGATTTTTTGATGAATTTACCTGTTCCCCATCGACTTTTTCCTTATTTTAGAGAAGAAGTTTTATCCTCCATAATTTTTATGAGAGCGGTACTATTAATTTTAACAGTGGATACAAGACGTTATGAGCACAACGAATACTGAAAACACTAAAAGTTCTCTTGATGGACTTAAGTGGGGCGTAACAATTTTATTACTGGCTGCTATTATT
Source organism: Psychromonas sp. (assembly GCA_036961085.1). Classification (GTDB taxonomy): domain Bacteria; phylum Pseudomonadota; class Gammaproteobacteria; order Enterobacterales; family Psychromonadaceae; genus Psychromonas. The sequence continues at coordinate 4,418 of JBALXF010000193.1, read as the reverse complement.
GTTGGTAATTACTTATATGGCGAAAGTGCACATGTTGTTGCACGTGTGGTGGTTCTTTTATTATTAGCTGCACTTGCGGTATTCTCAGCTTCATTAACTGAAAAAGGTAAAACTTTTATTACCTTTGCTAAAGATTCACGTTTAGAAGTACGCAAAGTAGTTTGGCCTACGCGCCAAGAAACAGTGCAAACAACACTAATTATTCTTGCTGTGTCAACGGTTGTTGGTCTAATTTTGTGGGGCCTAGACGGCATTTTTGTTCGTCTCGTTGAATTTATTACTACAGCAATTTAAGGGTTTAATATGTCAGAAGAAATACAAAAAAAGAGATGGTATGTTGTTCAAGCTTTTTCTGGTTATGAAGGGCGAGTTCAAAAAACACTGATCGAACATATTAGATTGAACGAAATGGAAGAGCATTTTGGTGAAATTTTAGTCCCAACTGAAGAAGTTGTTGAGATGCGCGCAGGTCAAAAGCGAGCAAGTTCACGTAAATTCTTTCCAGGTTATGTGTTAGTTGAAATGGCAATGAACGACGCAAGTTGGCATTTAGTTAAAAATACTGACCGTGTAATGGGCTTTATTGGTGGAACAAAAGAGCGTCCAGCACCAATTTCACAGAAAGAAGTGGATAACATTCTTAACCGCTTGAAAGAATCTCACGATTCACCTCGTCCAAGAACATTGTTTGAAGCGGGTGAAGTTGTACGTGTTACTGAAGGTCCGTTTGCAGACTTCAGTGGTACGGTTGAAGAAATTGACTACGATAAGAGCCGCTTAAAAGTGTCGGTTTCTATTTTTGGTCGTGCAACACCTGTTGAATTAGAATTCTCTCAAGTAGAGAAAGGCTAAAAACGGATGTTGATAACCCCTATCTAACTGTTAAAAATATAGTTTATAGGTGTTATAAGTTTTATTAACCTTATTCAATTGAACAAAAGGTTAAAAAAACAACAAAAGATCTTGTGAAGGGCGGTGAATTATAGGTATAATTCGCCGCCCTTTTTGTTTGCGCTAAATTAAGGCTTTGAAAAAAGAATTAATGCAAACAATGTAGATTGAGCTTTATGCAGTTATCTGCACTCAGTTCATAAATTTTAATCGGGAAGCTAAATTCATTTGGAAATTAGCGCTACACCCAAACATAGGTAGTAATGTCATGGCTAAAAAAGTACAAGCATATATCAAGCTGCAAGTTTCAGCTGGTATGGCAAACCCGTCACCACCAGTTGGTCCTGCACTAGGTCAACACGGTGTTAATATCATGGAATTCTGTAAAGCATTCAATGCAAAAACAGATTCAATTGAAAAAGGCGCTCCAGTACCTGTAGTAATTACAGTTTACTCTGATCGTTCATTCACTTTCGAGACTAAGACTCCACCTGCATCTTTCTTACTTAAGAAAGCAGCTGGTATCAAGTCTGGTTCTAGCGTTCCTAATAAAGATAAAGTTGGTAAAGTTACTGTTGCTCAACTTGAAGAAATCGCTAAAACTAAAGAAACTGATTTAACGGGTGCCGATCTTGATGCGATGGTACGTTGTATAGCGGGTTCTGCTCGTTCAATGGGTCTAGAAGTAGAGGGCTAATATCATGGCTAAATTATCAAAACGCATGAAACTTGTTCGTGACAATGTTGACGCGACTAAAGAATACGAAATCAATGAAGCTGTTGCTCTTTTACAAAAGCTAGCAACAGTTAAATTCAACGAAAGTGTTGATGTATCAGTTAACCTAGGTGTTGATCCTCGTCGTAGTGATCAAAACGTTCGTGGTGCAACTGTATTACCACACGGTACTGGTCGTACAGTACGTGTTGCTGTATTTACACAGGGCGCTAACGCTGAAAAAGCGAAAGAAGCTGGTGCAGATATCGTAGGTATGGACGATCTTGCTGCTAAAGTTAAAGCTGGCGAGATGGATTTTGACGTAGTAATTGCATCACCAGACGCTATGCGTGTTGTTGGTCAACTAGGTCAAATCTTAGGCCCACGTGGTCTAATGCCTAACCCGAAAGTTGGTACTGTAACTCCTGATGTTGCAACTGCAGTTAAAAATGCAAAAGCTGGTCAGATTCGTTACCGTAACGACAAGAATGGTATTATCCATTCTACAATCGGTAAAGTATCGTTCACTCCAGAACAAATCAAAGAAAATCTAGAAGCGCTTTTGGTTGCTCTTATTAAAGCTAAGCCATCTGGTGCTAAAGGTCATTTCTTGAAAAAAATTAGTCTATCTACAACAATGGGTGCTGGTCTTAAGATCGACGGCTCATCTGTTGACACAACGGTAGCTTAATTTTATTACTCATATCATGTTTTAATTAATTGAAATGTGATGTGGGTATACAAGGCGGTAAATTATCTGTATAATTTGTCGCCTTACTTTGGAGGGCCTTAGGTCCCTTCCGAGACCGTAGGTGTTTAATCATTGAATTAAGCTTAATTTCCTACGTAGATGGTGCCGGACCCCAGACAGAATTATTCTACCTGGATCCGATAACCGAAATAGTGCCTCATCAACATAAGTGGGTGAGGGTGTTTAGCTAGGGTAAAACCTAGTGGAATCCAGGAGTAAAACCAAATGGCATTAAGACTCGAAGACAAACAAGCTATTGTCGCTGAAGTCAATGAAGCTGCTAAAGCTGCTTTGTCTGCTGTTGTAGCCGATTCACGCGGCGTAACAGTTGGTGCAATGACTGAACTTCGTGCTACAGCACGTGCAAATGGTGTATATATACGTGTAGTGCGTAACACTTTAGCGCGTCGTGCAGTTGAAGGTACAGACTTTGCATGTCTAGTAGATACGTTTACTGGTCCTACGATCCTTGCATTCTCAAACGAACATCCAGGTGCAGCAGCACGTCTTTTAAAAGACTTCGCTAAAGCAAATGAAACGTTTGAAATCAAAGGTCTAGCATTTGAGGGTGAATTTATTGAAGCCGCTCAAGTTGACCGTCTAGCGACACTACCAACATACGACGAAGCAATTGCAAAACTGATGGCTACTATGAAAGAAGCTGCAGCTGGCAAACTTGTACGTACTCTGGCTGCAATTCGCGACCAGAAAGAAGAATCTGCAGCATAATCGCTGTAATACTATTTAATTTTATAATAGGAATTGACTCATGTCTCTTACTAAAGACCAAATCATTGAAGCAGTTGCTGAATTATCAGTAATGGAAGTTGTTGAACTAATCGAAGCAATGGAAGAAAAATTCGGCGTATCTGCAGCTGCTGCAGTTGCTGGTGTTGCTGGACCTGCAGAAGCTGCAGAAGAGCAAACTGAATTTGACGTTGTAATGACTGCATTCGGCGAAAACAAAGTTAAAGCAATCAAAGCTGTTCGTGGCGCTACAGGTCTTGGCCTGAAAGAAGCTAAAGCAGCTGTTGAAGCTTGCCCAACAGTAGTTAAAGAAGCAGCTTCTAAAGAAGAAGCTGAAGCTCTTAAAGCTGACTTAGAAGCAATCGGCGCTACAGTTGAAATTAAATAAGTTATAGTTTATAACTTATTAGCCATGTAACAATGGCATTGGCTGGTGATTATTTAATCACCGGCCTTTTTGCGCTATAGGATTCCGTAATTTTTCATTATTTTTTACGGCATCGGACACTAAAGGTGATGTTATATAACGCATCATTAACACCAAAATAATGTTCGCCGTTGCCTCAAATTACTGGTCTCAGAAAGACCAAGGCAGCTATGATCACTTATCAGCGAGCAAAGGAACCACATGGGTTACTCTTATACTGAGAAAAAACGTATACGTAAGGATTTTGGGAAACGCCCACAAGTAATGGAGAAGCCATACTTGTTGGAAATTCAACTAGATTCTTTCAAACGATTCATTGAAGTCGATTTAACTGGAGAAGTAGGTTTAGAAGCTGCTTTCAATAGTATCTTCCCTATCGCTAGTTATTCTGGCACATCAGAACTGCAATATGTAAGCTACCGTTTAGGTGAGCCGGTATTTGATGTTAAAGAATGTCAAGTTCGCGGTGTTACATACTCTGCTTCATTGCGCGTTAAATTACGTCTTGTGATTTATGACCGTGATGCACCTGCGGGCACAGTTAAAGATATTCGTGAACAAGAAGTTTACATGGGTGAAATGCCACTCATGACTGAAAATGGTACTTTTGTAATCAATGGTACTGAGCGTGTTATCGTTTCTCAATTACATCGTAGTCCTGGTGTTTTCTTTGATCACGATAAAGGTAAAACGCATAGTTCAGGTAAAGTTCTTTATAACGCACGTGTAATCCCATACCGTGGTTCTTGGTTAGACTTTGAGTTTGACCCTAAAGACAACCTGTTTGTTCGTATTGACCGTCGTCGTAAACTACCTGCAACAATTATGCTGCGTGCGTTAGAGTACACGACTGAACAAATTTTAGAGCTATTTTTTGATAACACAAC
>JBALXF010000192.1:0-6028 GCA_036961085.1 Psychromonas sp. | reverse complement strand
CTGCGTGAGAACATCGCAGAGCCGGTTATCGCTGGTGTTTTATTAGGTAAAAGTGAAAGAGCAAGAGAGCTTGGGCTAACATTAAGCATAGATACAGGCAGTCGTTTAGAAATGCTACCTGGACATATTCGTGATGAAGATATCGTTACTGTTTTAGGCAATCTTATAGATAATGCTTTTGATGCTTGTATAGCGAGAGGGCATGAAATTAGCGATAAAAATGTAAGCGTGAGTATTTCAGACTTTGGACAGGAAATTATACTCGAAGTTGAAGATCAAGGTATTGGCTTGCCAAGTGACCTTAACCAACAACAGTTAGTAACCTTATCCGTATCCACCAAAAAGGGAGAGGGGCGGGGCGTGGGACTTCATCTAATAGATAAAATTATTAAGCAATACAAAGGACAATTGAACATGGAAAGTGAATTAAATACGGGGACACGAATAACGGTCTACCTACCAAAAATAATGCATAAAGGAGTCGTTTAATGAACACTATGGGTGACCATTCTATCAAAGTGTTAATCATCGAAGACGATTTGGGAATTGCAGAAATTCATCGTCGTAATATGATGAAAATTAGTGGTTTTGAGGTGATCGGTATTGCATCAAGTGTTGCTGATGCAGAGTCTTTATTAGAGTTATTAAATCCTGATTTAATCTTATTAGACGTGTATTTGCCAGATGGTAATGGTTTGGATTTATTACGTAATATTAGACAGCAAAACCATGCTTGCGACGTTATTTTAATTACTGCTGATCGAGATATAAATACCCTTCAGGAAGCAATGCGTGGTGGGGTAGTTGACTATATTTTAAAACCCGTTGTATTTGAACGTTTACAGTCATCGTTAGATAAATATAAAAAGCAAATAAACAAACTGGGTCGCTTAGATGATCTAGACCAGAGTGTCGTTGATTCCATGATAGCAACAGCCGATAAGCAAAATATGAGCACTCGTTTACCTAAAGGAATTGATGGTTTGACGTTAGATAAAGTGCGTGCATTGTTTGATGTTAATAAAGCAATTACCGCTGATAAAGCAGGTGAGTTAATTGGTGCCAGCAGAACCACTGCAAGACGTTATTTAGAGCATCTAATAAGCACAGAGGAAATTTGTGCAGATCTTAATTACGGAACGGTAGGTCGACCTGAAAGAACCTATACGAAATTAAGCAAATAATAAGCTTAATTTCGGTATAGGTATATTTACTCAATAACATATATTTACATGCTTATGCACTTAACTCAGGTGAAAATAGAAATATTTTAAATCCTTAAAAATCAAAATATTATAAACGCTAACCACAGAGAACACCGAGAAACACAGAGAAAATATAATTTAAGTATAATTGTTTTTTCTCTGTGTAGTGCGCAGCACCTCTGTAAATGAACTCAAACCGAAACGTAGTTCCGCAGTTGATTGAAGTGTGCGTGGTGGTGTCTTTAAGCTTTTTACAAAAAATTACCTGAGCCATCTACATAAGCATGTATATTTATAATTTATTTAATGCGCCTGAAATGCGTTTTCTATTTCAGTTAAACTACTCGGATCATCAATGGTTGATGGAGTGACATATTGCTCTCCATCCGTCACTTGTTTAATGGTTCTACGTAATACTTTACCGGAGCGTGTTTTAGGTAAACGATTAACAATAATGACATTTTTAAAACTAGCAACCGCGCCAATTTCATCACGTACTTTTTGTAATAATTCCTTCTCAACATTACCGTCGACAGAATAATGACCATCTTTTAATACCACGAAGCCAAACGGGATCTGACCTTTTAGTTCATCGTGTGCACCAATTACGGCGCATTCAGCTACATCATTGTGCGCGCCTAATATCTCTTCCATTTCACCAGTTGATAAGCGATGACCTGCGACATTAATAACATCGTCGATGCGACCCATTACAAATAGGTAGCCATCTTCATCCATATAACCGCCATCGCCAGAAACGTAATAACCTGGAAATTGGCTTAAATATCCACTTTGGAAGCGGTCATGATTTCGCCATACTGTTGCCAAACAACTCGGTGGAAGTGGGAGTTTGATAACGATAAATCCTTGTGTATTTGGCGCAACAGGTAAACCTACTTCATCTAATATTTGCACATCAAATCCAGGTGTTGGTTTAGTCGATGAACCAGGCTTTAATGGAAATTGCTGTAGGCCTAATGGATTACCTGAAATAGCCCAACCAGTTTCAGTCTGCCACCAATGATCGACAACAGGACGCTGAGTTTTTTCTTCAACCCATTCAAGTGTTGGTGGATCAAGGCGCTCACCGGCCATGAAAATGGTACGTAATGCTGGCATTGGGTATTGCTTTATCAATTCACCTTCAGGATCTTCTTTTCTGATTGCTCTAAATGCAGTAGGAGCTGAAAATAATATATTTACATCATACTCTTGGCATACGCGCCAGAAAGCAGCCGGATCCGGTGTTCTTACTGGTTTCCCCTCAAATAATATAGTGCTACAACCTTGTATAAGCGGCGCGTAAACAATATAAGAGTGCCCAACAACCCAGCCAACATCTGAAGCTGCCCAATATACATCGCCAGGTTTGGCATCGTAGATAACAGACATGCTGTATTTCATTGCAACTGCGTGACCACCATTTTCACGGACTACGCCTTTGGGTTTTCCTGTTGTCCCAGAGGTATAAAGTATATATAAGGGATCCGTCGCTTTAACCGGCACACAGTCATGCGGAGAAGAGGTCGCAAGTTGCTGAGACCAATTAACATCACGACTATCATTTAATTCAGCAGGGCACTCGTCACGTTGAAAAACAATGACTTTTTCTGGTTTCCAACGACTATCCATAATCGCTTTGTTGACCATTGGCATATAAGGAATTATTTTTTTAATTTCGATACCACAAGATGCCGCCATAATCACTTTAGGCTCTGCATCTTCAATTCTGATGGCTAATTCATTTGCTGCAAAACCGCCAAATACGACTGAATGTACTGCACCTAAACGAGCGCATGCTAACATTGCCATTACCGCTTCCGGGATCATTGGCATGTAAATAATAACCCGATCACCTTTAACAACACCTAGGTCAGCTAACATGCCAGCAGTGCGTGCAACCTGATTAGTTAACTGCTTATAGGTATATTGCTGTTTTTTTCCGGTAACGGGAGAGTCATAGATAAGCGCTGTTTGCTCAGCTCTACCATTTAAAACATGGTAATCTAATGCTAAATAACAGGTATTTAATTCGCCATCTGCAAACCAGCGATCTATTCCATTTTCATCTTTGTGTAAGATATTTTGTGGCGATTTATACCATTCAATCGCTTTCGCTTGTTCTTGCCAGAATGCTTCGGGATTATTTTTTGCTTGCTCAAATTCAGTTTGGTATGCAGACATCATAATTTTCCTTATATTACATCTTTAAATTATTTACACTTCTATTGCAGGCACACGCACCCAGCCTTCCATTAAAATACGCGCACTGCGACTCATTATTGCTTTATCAACTAGCCATTGGTCGTCTACCTGGCTAACTTGTGCACCCACTTTTAAGGTCCCTGATGGATGACCAAAATTAATAGTTTGATGATTGCCTCCACCCGCTGCGTTATTAACCAAGGTTCCTGGTATCGCAGCTGCTGTAGCAATCGCAACGGCTGCTGTGCCCATCATTGCGTGGTGTAATTTACCCATAGATAAAGCACGTACATTAAAGTTGATTTGCTGTTTTGTGATCGCTTTACCACTGGATGAAATATAATCTTGAGCGGGACTAACAAAAGCAATTTTAGGGATATGTTGTTGTGTAATGGATTGGTCAATATGTTCTATTAATCCCATTTTGACGGCTGCAAAGGCACGAATCGCTTCGAATTTTTGAAGTGCTTGTGAATCCGAATTAATGACTTCTTGTCCTTCAGTACCAATATAACCAAGCTCATTTGCGTTTAAAAACACAGTGGCGATACCTGCGTTGATCATGGTGACATTAAAGGTGCCAATACCCGGTACATGTAACGCTTCGATAAGCTTTCCGGTCGGGAACATGGCATTTTTTGCATCAGAGGGATTGATAAACTCAATACTAATTTCAGCAGAGGGGAAAGTGACACCATCAAGCTCAAAGTCACCACACTCTTGTACTTCTCCATCATAAATAGGAACATGAGCAATAATTGTTTTATTAATATTAGCTTGCCATATACGTACAACTGCATGGCCATTAAAAGGAATTCGGTTGTTATCTATGAGTCCTTGATGGATAGCAAAAGCCCCAACTGCTGAAGATAAGTTGCCACAGTTACCACTCCAGTCTACAAAGGCTTTATCAATTGACACTTGTCCGAACAAATAATCTACATCGTGGTCTGATTTATCACTCTTAGATACGATCACTGTTTTACTAGTACTTGAGGTTGCGCCGCCCATTCCATCTGTTTGTTTAGCATAGGGGTCGGGACTGCCGATAACACGCAACAATATAGCATCACGTGCTTTACCTGCTGTTTGTGCCTCTTCGGGCAAATCTTGCTGATTAAAAAACACGCCTTTGCTGGTGCCTCCTCGCATATAGGTTGCAGCGATTTTAATCTGTGGCTGATATTTAGATTGTTGCACTTCTGGTTTCACTGTCATGCTTCAACCCTTGTTTTTGATGATTCAAGAAAATCCTGTGCAAAGCGTTGTAAAATACCACCAGCTTCATAAATAGAAACTTCTTCTTCGGTATCTAATCGGCACTTAACTGCAACACTAAGCTGTTCACCATTTGCTCTCTCAATCTGTAGCGTTAATCTCGCACCCGGTGTTCGTTCGCCAACAACAGCAAAGGTTTCCGTTCCATCAATAGCGTAACTATTGCGATCCTCACCATTAATAAATTCAACCGGTAATACGCCCATACCGACCAGATTAGTACGATGAATTCGCTCAAACCCTTCTGCGACTATTACTTCTACGCCAGCCAAGCGAACCCCTTTAGCTGCCCAATCTCGCGATGAGCCCTGACCATAATCAGCACCGGCTACAATAATTAAAGGCTGTTTACGTTGCATGTAAACTTCAATGGCTTCCCACATTCGCATCACCTTGCCTTCGGGTTCAACACGTGCAAATGAGCCTTGCACAATGGCGGTATCTTGCTTAACCATTTCATTGAATAGTTTAGGATTGGCAAAGGTGGCACGTTGTGCAGTTAGGTGATCGCCTCTATGGGTTGCATAGGAATTAAAATCAACTTCAGGAAGGCCCATTTTATCGAGATATGCGCCAGCTGCGCTGTCTAACATAATGGCATTCGAAGGTGATAAATGATCCGTAGTGATATTGTCACCCAGTACTGCTAAAGGACGCATATTCTTAAGCTGACGTTCACCAGCTAACGCTCCTTCCCAGTAGGGGGGGCGGCGAATATAAGTACTTTGTGGTCGCCAATCATATAGTGGTTCAGTTGCTTTTAGTTCTGAACCATAATCGACTTTAATATCAAACATGGGTTCATAAACGGCTCTAAATTGTGCTGGTTTGACACTTTCATTGATAACGTCATCAATTTCAGCATCACTTGGCCAAACGTCTTTTAACTTAATATCGTTACCATCTTGATCGACACCCAATACACCTTTTTCAATATCAAAACGTATAGTACCCGCAATAGCATAGGCAACAACTAATGGGGGAGATGCAATAAAAGCTTGTTTTGCATAAGGGTGAATTCGTCCATCAAAGTTCCTATTGCCAGATAGAACCGCCGTCGTATAAAGATCACGTTCAATAATTTCTTGTTGGATAATCGGATCTAATGCACCGCTCATGCCGTTACAGGTGGTACAGGCAAAACCGACAATACCAAAACCAAGTTGTTCTAATTCGGTTAATAAGTTTGCTTCTTCTAGGTACAGTTGTACGGCTTTTGAACCCGGTGCTAAAGATGTTTTTACCCAAGGTTTACGCACTAATCCAAGTTGATTGGCATTTCTTGCTAATAACGCTGCGGCAATAACATTGCGCGGATTTGATGTATTAGTGCAACTAGT
>JBALXF010000191.1:0-6045 GCA_036961085.1 Psychromonas sp. | reverse complement strand
AAAATTATTAATAGAAGAAGGTATTACGTTTAGAGGCGATGATGAATAATCTTGCTTAACTTTGATACAGGTTAACGTCTATTTTTTATAGAACAGACTACTTTTACCTTTCAAGGTAGCATCTTCAGCAAGCGCTGAAGGGAGCAAAGACTAGATAGGAAATTGAAGCACTCTTTGCTTCAATTTCCACTTCCAAACAATACTTCCTCATAGTTCCTCTAACAACACGCCATAAAAATAAAAGTATTTGCTTCACAGTTGCACGAGGAATAATTAGTTCGCAGCAGTAAAGAGCCTAATTGATTTGTTTACTTCGTAACTCATTAATCACTTGTTGTGGTGCAACCTCAGCCAACGCACTGATACATTGCTCAGTATTTTGATGTCCATTACGAACATAAATATCACACATAGCATATAAATTTTCAGGTGAACCTGAGATAAGATAAGCGTTATTGAATGAAGTAATCGCATTGTCGATATCTAAAGGCTCTTGTAGCACACCATTTAAATACCAGTAATAAGCATTGTCTGGCGCAAGTTCTGTTGCTTTATTCATCGATATTGCTGCGACATCTTTTTGCTGTAAACGAACCAGCGCTAAGGCTTTAGAATAATATAAAGCGGCAACCTCCCCATTAAATGCAATGCCTTTATTAAGAATATTAAGTGCTTGTTGATTCTGCTCTTGCGCATAATAATTATGTGAAAGGTTTAAAAACAGATCCGCAGTTTTATCATCATAGCCTAACAATTTTTCGTATATTTCCAGAGATGCCTCAAAGCGAAACGTCCAACGATAGATATCTGCAACTAACAACTGCTGAGAGTAAGATTGATCTGTTTCTAACAGTGCGATTAATTGATCAGACTCCGCACGTAGTTTAGCTTGCTCGCCCATTTGTAGCTGCTCAAAATCTTTAAGTAAATGAACCAAAGCTGCTGTACGAACTGCTTGAACCGGATCTTCTAATAGAGGAGAAACCATACGGTAACGATGTGTTAATGGATAAGGCGTTGCACCTGTTATAGCGGCTTCGCGGATCATCTCATTATCGTCTTTTAGCGCTCTAGCAACCGCAACCAAACTATTTTGATTTGGATACTGGCTAAGAAAATGCAAGGCTTGCACGCGTTTTTTAACTGTCTCATTCGCATTTTGTGCAATGAATGCCATGCTTTCTGGACTAACGTTAGCTGCTTCGCTTTCTTGATTTTCGGGCGTAACTTGCACATCTATATTTTGAGCGCGCAACGATAAGCTAATGCTTAAAAGTAATGTGCAAACTACAACAGGCAATATTGTTGCAAATACTTGTGGACGAAATGTCATAATCAATACCTTAAATAATCATAATAAATTTAGTCATGACAGTTATTTTTTAACTGCCACTTTAAAGCTGCTAATTTATTTAACTTAGATTTCAAATGACCTAGAAGTTAAATAAATTAGATGTTAAACAAGCTCAATGTTGTTCGCTTGTTGCATCATCACACTGTCGCTGTATTTACCGTGTGCAACGGGATGTCCTGTATGGCGCAATATATGTGCAAGCGGTTTATCAATATGTGCAAAAAACTTTTTCCAGCCCGCACATAGATAATTAAGACCCGGCTCACCATCGCGACTACTAATAAAACGATTTTTAGGGCATTCGCCATAACAAGCAAATTGATAATCACAACGCCCGCACTGTGAATTAATATCACGAGATTTTGCAAAACCAAAGTCCTGCTGTTTTTTCGAAAACGCCATTTTTTCAAGTGGTGTTTCCTTAATATTTCCAATTTTGTATTCTGGATAGACGTAATGGTCACAGGCAAAAACATCACCATTCGGCTCTAACGCAAGCCCTTTGCCACACACTTCACCTAAGGTACATAATGGGTTTTGCTTGCCCATCCAGGTTTCAACACTGGCTTCAAAGTATTGCACCATCACTTTACCAAAGTCATTTAATACCCACTCATTAAACACTAAGATTAAAAAGTTTCCCCACGCTTCATCTGAAACACACCAGGGTTCCATGATCGAGTTTGTATTGCCGGGAATTAGGCGTTTATCACCTTGGCGATATTGTTTCTTTTCAGTGTCTATTTGTGGCGCATCGGTGCGGAAAGTTTTTTGCTCGACGATCGGAATAAACTGCATTTGTGGTGATTTAACCACATCACGTAGAAAACGATACACTTCAACTGGGCTCTGTCCAGTGACTTTATTGATACAAGTTAAGGTCGCAAAACGCACTTCATATTTATGCAATAACGCAACAGCTTCCATTACTTTTTTGAACGTACCACGTCCGGCACGGTTAGTGCGGTAGGTGTTATGCATCATTTCTGGGCCATCAATACTCAGCCCGATAAGGAAATTATTCTGTTTTAAAAACTGGCACCATTGGTCGGTGAGTAACGTCCCATTGGTTTGTAAATCATTAGAAATCGTAATACCAGGAGGACAATACTTATGCTGAAACTCGACCACTTTTTTAAAGTAATCAAGGCCTAACATAGTCGGCTCACCACCTTGCCATGAAAAAATAATCTCAGCCGTATTTTGCTGCTCAATGTACTGCTTAATATAGTCTTCTAGCAATGCTTCATCCATTTCTGGTGAGCAGCCTTTTTTATATTCTAAGAGGTCTTGTTTACTTAAATAATAACAATAATCACAATCAATATTACACACTGCCCCGATAGGTTTAGCCATCACGTGCATTCGCTTAGAAGCCTTACCGTTATATTGGGGAGCTTTAATTATGGTCATATCAATACCTCAAAATTACATTTGCTGAACAAGCCCTGCGCCACATTATTAGCTCGTTTCGATTAGGCTAAATTGTAAGCTAATAACGGCATCGATTTAAGTCCCATTAGGCTATACCTAATATAACCAATAGTTTGCTTATCAGATTCGCAAAGCCCCTTATAATCAACGTTCAAAAAATTACTTATAACTAAATGCTTATAACTAACTGCCTATAAATAAGGGTGCACAATGAAACTCATCAAAACTAATGCCAATCATGCCAACAGTGACGTGAAAAACAGTAAGCTGAATAATAAAAACTCAACATTAAAACGCCATCTTCGTTTACTGACACTGAGCGTATTCAGTATTGCAGCGGTATTTGTGCTCACTAGTTGTGCGCCTTCAATACCCAAGCACCCGATTTCAATAGGCATTATGCAAGATATGGTATTGGTTGAAGGTGGTTCATTTATCATGGGATCTGATTCAAATACCGCGAGCAGAGCAGAACAACCTGCGCATGATGTGACTGTTGATAGTTTTTACATCTCAAAATACGAAGTCACTCAAGCACTATTTGAATCGGTAATGGGTGGTTCAAATAGTTTCTTTAGCGATCCTAATACCCCTGTGAATAATCTAAGTTGGCAACAAGCTTCTTATTTTATTGAGCGCTTAAATGAATTAACTGGAGAGAACTACCGTTTACCGACAGAAGCAGAATGGGAGTTTGCAGCCATTGGCGGCAATCACTCTAAAGGTTTCAAATACAGTGGTTCAGACAATATTGCAGATGTTGCATGGTATTCAGAAAATGCAAAAAACAGCGCTCATCCGGTTGGATTAAAAGCGCCTAATGAGCTCGGCTTATATGACATGACCGGCAATGTCGGCGAGTTTGTTGTTGATCAATTTGACGAACGCTTTTATCAAGTCTCACCACAACACAACCCAAATAATGCCAAACATTCAGATATTAACTTAATGCACAAAGCGACCCGTGGTGGCAGCTTCGCTTATGACGAAAATGAATCAGAAAACTTTCGTCGAGACTTTGCGAGTCAATCAATTCTAATGTCTGATTTAGGTCTGCGTTTAGCAAAAGACGCTAAATAAACACGCATTTCCAGGTGATACCAAGAGGTTATTAGTGATTTTAATGACCTCTAATTTCTCAAACTCTCAACTTCTTCAAATTCATTATATTAAGGAATTCATATTGAATAAATTTAGATTTTATGTGTGCGGCTTATCTTGTATTCTGGGTAGTGTGCTCTCTTTTTCTGCACTATCTTCTCCACAGCCACCTAAACTAGTGCTACAAATTACAGTCGATGGTTTACGTGGCGATCTACTAGATCGTTATAAACACAATTTTGCTGAAGGTGGTTTTAAATATCTGCTTGATAGTGGTATTAATTACACCAATGCACATTATCAACACAGCAATACCGAAACCGTTGTTGGACATGTATCGCTAGCTACAGGCGCAACACCTAGTGTGCACGGCATGGTCGGGAATGTTTGGTATGATCGATCTCTTGAGCGCTTAGTTTATAATGTGGAAGATGGCAATTTCGACATGCTGAGTTCTGGCGCTGGTGTTGATAAATCTTCAGAAATAGATCCTACACAAAAATTGGCATTAATGGACGGTCGCTCCCCAGCAGCAATGCTCAGTACCACCTTTGCTGATGAATTAGTCATCTCTACCAATGGCAAAGCAAAAGCATTTTCAGTATCGATAAAAGATCGTGGTGCGATTTCACTCGCAGGTTATTTAGGCAAAGCCTTTTGGTTTTCAAAAGCACAAGGAGAGTTTGCAACCAGCAATTTTTATTTATCCCAATACCCTGAATGGGTGAATGAGTGGAACGAAAGAAAAATAGTAAACCAATATGCAGATAAAAATTGGCAAATGAGCCTACCAGTTAACAAATACACTCTCATTGATTCTCCAGCAGAGCATAAAATTGATCTAGCAGGTTTTAACAACACATTCCCACATCCTTATGGTCCAAGTAATGATAGATATTTCACCACTAAGCTAACGTTAAGCCCAGCGGGCGATGAAATAACCGCAGATTTTGCAAAAACATTATTAACCAAAGAGGCATTAGGTAAAAACAAACAGACTGACTTTCTAGCGGTAAGCTTTTCATCAAATGATTATGTAGTTCATATGTTTGGCCCTAACAGTTTAGAGGCAGAAGATAACCTATTACATTTAGACAAAACCTTAGCTGATTTGTTTAAGCATGTGGACCAACAAGTAGGATTAGAGAATACATTAATCGTATTATCATCGGACCATGGCGTACCAGAAGTCGCAGCACATGTATCTGACCTTGGTTATAACGATGCAGGTTATTTCGAGGTTAATAAGTTATTAAACCAAAGCGTGAGAAAACGTTTAAAACAAGATTTTGATTTAAACGATGACGTTATTACCTTATTTTCAAACCCTTACATATATTTAGATCGAACATTGATTGCCAGTAAAAAACTCAAACTTTCTGATGTGCAAACGGCTATAGCTCAAGAAATAATGAAAGTAAATGGCGTAAAAGCGGTATTTACCAGTACCGATATAGAATCTAATCGCGTAGCACCGGGCAGAGTTGGGCAGTTAGTGATCAATAATCACCACCCTGCACGTTCAGGTGATGTATACATCGTTTTTGAACCTAGAAATTACATTAATGATTTAGAAGGCTTAACTATTGCATCCATGCACGGTTCTCCTTGGCGATACGATACCCATGTACCAATTATTTTTGCCGGTTACGATATTAAAGCTCAGCGTATTGATCGCGAGGTAACGCCTTACGATATCGCTCCAACACTATCGAATAAGTTGCGCATAACCCAACCGAGCGGTGCGACCGGAGACGTACTAACAGAAGCAAGTCAGTAAGTTACTGTTATTAACATCAACAATAGTTGATGCTAATACCTTGTTGTAATAGCAAATAAATAGGGCAAAAGCGATAGCTTGCTTTTGCCCTATTTCCGACTTACACAGCCCAATTAATAATCAATTCATTACACAGCCATAATTAAATCAAATATATTGAATTCAATGTTCATAATATTACGTTTTTTGTCTTGTCCATTTTATTTTAACATCTCTGCAACAAATAATTAAGTTCGCAAAACAACGGCTGATAGTCGTTTGGGAAAATAAAATGTTAGAAAATATAGCTCAACTTCCACTAGGGTGGAGACTTAATCAAGTCAAAATAGCCAGTTTAATACTGATTGCTGGATTACTCTCTTTTTCTACATCTGCA
>JBALXF010000190.1:0-6051 GCA_036961085.1 Psychromonas sp. | reverse complement strand
TTGAAATAAAATTACGTAATGAAGATATCAATACACCTTATTACCATTACACCCATGGCTTAAAAAAACATGATGGAAACTGTCAACGTATTGCACATGGACACAGATCTAAGATAGATATTTTTACCAATGGTCAATATAATCAAGAATTAGTACAGCAGTGGGCTAATCGCTGGCAAGATATATATTTGGCAAGTAACGCAGATTTAGTCAATCAATCTGATTTGTCTTTTGTTGTAGTAAATGATGGTTATGAAAAGCTATGTACAGCATACCAAGCACCACAAGGGTATTTTGAACTAGCAATGCCAATCAAACGTGCTGAAGTTTTACCTGATGATACAACCGTTGAGCAATTGTCCCGCTTTATTTGCCAACAGTTAAAGCAACAAACAGGTAAAAATGAAGTGACGGTATACGCATATGAAGGTATTGGTAAAGGCGCAATCTTTGAATTGTAATATATATTAATCCTAATTATTTTATTGATACGAGTAATAATCAATGTCTGAAGAAACTATATTTAGAAAAATAATAAATAAAGAAATTCCATCTGAAATGCTATATCAAGATGATTTTGTTACTGCTTTTCGAGATATTTCGCCACAAGCGCCTACTCATATTTTAATTATTCCAAATAAGTTAATCGCGACTGCAAATGATATTGAAGTTGAAGATGAGATACTCATTGGTAAACTGTATACAGTGGCTAAAAATTTGGCAAAACAAGAAGGTATAGATCAATCTGGTTTCCGCTTGATTATGAATTGTAATCAGGATGGTGGACAAGAGGTTTATCATATCCATTTACATCTCCTAGGTGGTAAGCCACTTGGGAAATTAATTTCTCTTTAACTCTTCATAAAATTATTAATAACTAGGAATAGAAATGAAAACAAAAATAAATATTTGGTTAGCTGTTTTTGCGAGCATTGTACTAACTGCATGTTCAACATCAGTTGAACGATTAGATTCTCAAGATCAAGTCGATTTAAGTGGCGCATGGAATGATACAGATTCGCAGTTAGTTGCAAGAGAGATGATTGAAGATTCATTATCACGTGCTTGGATCAGCCAATTTGTTAGTAAAGAAGGTAAAGAGCCTGCCGTTATTGTAGGTAAAATTAAAAACCTAAGCCATGAGCATATCAATACTAATACATTTATTGCTGATATGGAGAGAGAGTTAATTAACTCTGGTGAAGTACAGTTTGTTGCTTCTGCTTCTGCACGCCAAGAGATTCGTGACGAACGTGGCGATCAAGATTTAAATGCGACAGAAGATACACGTAATGCAATGGGGGCAGAATACGGTGCTGACTTTATCATGCAAGGTCAAATCAATACTATTATCGATGTCGATGGCAAAACCCAAGTACGTTATTACCAGGTAAATTTAGAACTGGTTAGTATCAAAGATAACCGTAAAGTATGGATTGGTCAGAAAAAAATCAAAAAACTTGTTAAAAACAGTAAGTTGCGTGAATAACCCATCTCTATTTACAGGCGCTAATCAAGCGCCTGTTTTTTATGTTTTCTCATCTTGTCTTACATTATCTTTGGTAATCGCATGTATAAAATAGTTTTTGTTGTTTTAGTAACCCTACTCACAGGGTGTGCAGGTCAGCAATATCAATCTACGGGGCTCGCGAATAGTTTACAGAGTCAAAGTCCAGAAGTCATTCTTGAAAAAGCCAAAAAAAATGTCCCCGAATCACGTGATTATGTTCAGTATTATCTTAACCTTGGCTATTTACAGTTATTATCTAATGATTTTCAAGGTTCGATTGATAGTTTCACCCTCGCTAAAAAAGAAATGGCAGTATTAGAAGCTACATCTGTGACTGAAAATATAGGCGCAGGTACAGTAAGTGAAGTATTAAGAAGCTATAGTGGTTATCCAACTGATAGAGTGATGGTGCATAATATGCTTGCGCTGAGTTACCTATTTAATGATGATATCTACGCAGCGCGTGTTGAGATGCTACAAGCTGATGTCTCAATGAAAAAACTATATAATGGTAAAGACCAATATGCTCAGTTAGCCAGTACCCATTTAATATCTGCAATTGTGTATGAGATATTAGATGAAGAATCTAATGCCTTAATCAGTTATAGAAATGCCGCTGAGACCATTGAGCAGGAAGGTTTACCTTTACCATTAGGGGTTAAACAAGCTCTATTAAGAATGAGTTATAATCTCGGTGCTACTCAGCAATATGATGAATATAAAAAGAAATTCTCCTACTTACCACAACCTACTAAAAACACCAAAAAGCAAGTGTTCACACTGTATTTCGACGGTGTTGTTAGCAATAAAATACAAAAAACGGTCGTTGTGCCTAACCATGATCGCGAACAATTGATTCGAATTTCGATGCCCGCATATCCTCAAAAGGGTTCTGCAGTTGGACGTGCTAAGGTTGCATTTTCAGATCAAAAAATTAGTACCGAAGTCGTAGAGAGTGTCGATAAACTGGTCAGAGATGATTTGGGTAAAGAATATCCTTCCATTTTATTATTAACAACAACCCGTGCTTTAGCTAAGTATGAATTAGTAAAAAAAGGGCATGAGCAAGATGCTCTGATAGGAGTGCTATTGAATATTGCAACGGTGATCACAGAGGTGGCTGATCTACGTAGCTGGAATGTACTACCATCAAATATTCAATTCGCATATTCAGAAACGTCTGACGATATGATAATGCTTGATAGCTCAAAACTTGTTGCCAATAAAATTGACATAAGTGGTGCATCAAAACATTTAATATTAATGAGCAGTACATCGAATAAAGTGTTTCATTATCAACAATAATTAATTGAGACGGGTATGAAGATAAAAGTTAGTTTTGTTCATTTAGCCACTTTGTTGTTAATCACTGCTTGTTCATCTTCACCTAGCGAAGAAAAAAAACCAATATGGGTTGATAGTGCACAAACTGTTTATGCAGAAAATGATTACCTGACTGCTGTTGGACAAGCTAGTACTAGAGAGCGAGCAGGGGATATTGCCATTACTAATCTGGTTGAAATATTCTCTGTGAATATTCGCTCTGAGACCAACACACTTACCGATGCAACCAGACAAGATAGTGCATTAGGTGTTACCTCGGAAAGTTCAACAAGTTTACATCGTAACATTCAAACGGAAACACAGCAGGCGATAAGTGGGGTCGTAATAAAGGACAGCTGGCTAAGTCCGAATGGTGTTTATTACGCTTTGGCAGTGTTGCAAAAGCGCAGCGCGGCACTGAATTTAAGTGAATCGATCATTGAGTTAGACAGTAACAGTAGGGCGTTGATAAATTATAGTTTAAATGAAGCACCTAATATTATTCTATCAATTAATGCTTTACGCTCTGCGCGCGATTTACAACTAGCCAGAAAGATGGCCAACTTACAGCTCAAGCAAGTAAGCCCTTCTGGCATTCCAAATGATATATCTAGTGCAAAAATAGAACGATTAATAGCTAGAAAATTAGCATCAATGCAAGTATATGTTGATGTAAATAGCCTTACCCATAAACAAACGGTGCAATCTGGTCTAGCGCGTTTAGGAGCTTCTGTAGTCGATGACTCGAGCCTTACTGTGGGGGCTTTTGTTGATGTTGTCGATCCGACACATATTAATAACTGGTATTGGTTACGTGGTAGTTATGAATTAACCATTTCTGAAAACGGACAAGTCATTAGTCGTAAACGTTGGCCAATAAAGGTCTCTGCTAAACAAGAAGAACTGCTCAATACGCGCCTGCATGATAATATAAATGCACAAATTGCCGATTATATTGTTGAGTTAATTAGTGATTCTCCAACGCTTTGATTTTATTGTACAAGCCACTAATAACGGGCGTTTCAATCTGGTGTTGTGACGCTTTTTTTAATAAATAACCTGCAATAAAGTCATTTTCTGTGCTGCGCTGGTGATGAATATCTCTATTCATTGACGAATAGTTCTGAGCAGTTGCTTGGATCACTTGATTGACAATCTGTCGTAACTCTTTAAATTCAAAAAGAACCTGTTCTGCTTTCGCAACCAAAATTGCTTCACTAATGACGTCATCAATTTGTAATTGGTAAACGTCACCTTGCAGCTGTCCATTTTGGATATTATGGATCGCTGTTAATGGGTTAATCGCACTATTAATCAGTAACTTTAACCATAATTTATGATTAATGTCGTCACTCCAACTAGTGTTATCCATAGCTGAATTTAAGCTTGTTGCCAGGTTTTTATGAGGCAATGCTTGAGCATTAAACGGCCCTAAATATGTAGCCCCATGACCAGTTTGTTTGATATTCATTGTTGAGATTAATAAACTCGCATTGGCCGTTGTCGCACATATAATAGGATTTTCAGGTAACAGCTTTTGTACTTGTTCAGCACAGCCCATTCCATTGTGCATCAATATAATGGGTTGCTGGGCACGGATGCAATGTAAATGTGTTTTAATGACTTCGAGTACTTGTGTTGCTTTTACGCATATAAGTAGATTACTTGGGGTATCTATTAAATGGCAACTGACTGAAATAGGAAAGCTAAGTTGTTGTTGTGATAAATCATAATAATTGAGTGTGAGGGTCTCGCTCGGCTTACGCGTGACAAGGTGCACTTTCTCTTTGATACGCATCAAATTTGCTGCCCACAAACAACCAATTGCACCAGCCCCAATAATTTGCCACATTTTTTTACCTCAACAATGATTTTTCAAGATCATATCATATACCCGTTACCACTCAAGGTGCTTTGTTCAGTCACTAGCTCGGATACCAAGGCAAGGAGCAACATGATGATAATGGCTAGTCCTTATCGAGTGTTGCAACGCTGAATTGGTTTTCGAGCTAGCGACCCGCAGGGCAAGCCGTGAGGTAAACATCTTCGTTGTTAGAAAGTATCGATTGAACCAGTTAGACCTTCTACTTCCTGCCTAGAACCTGTTCACCTCACAACTTGCTGAACTTTGCGTCTTGAATGATAACGGGTATAGATGAAAGGTTTATTTTCTGGTAAGTTAGCGAGATAGTTACCTGGTTAATTCTCTTCTAACGTAAGAAGGGTTAACTAATTCGCTAATTTATTTACTTAAAATACAGGAAGAAAAATGCCTACATTTGATATTGTGTCAGAAGTTGATACGGCTGAACTGCAAAATGCCATCGATAACGCTAATAGAGAACTATCAACACGTTTTGATTTTCGTGGTGTGACTGCTAGTTTTTCAATGAAAAATGATGTTGCTAAATTGTCAGCGGAGCATGATTCTCAGGTTAGACAATTAGTAGATATATTACGTACTAACTTAATTAAGCGTGGCATAGACGCACGTTCAATGGACATAGATAAGATTGAACATAGCGGTAAAACATTTAGTCAAACAGTGAAGTTTAAAGTTGGTGTTGATCAAGCTACATCTAAAAAAATAATTAAATTGGTTAAAGACAATAAACTAAAAGTACAGGTAGCAGTACAGGGTGAGCAGTTACGAGTAACAGGTAAAAAACGTGATGACTTACAAGCGGTAATGAAGTTGGTGAAAGATACTGATTTAGGTATGCCTTTCCAGTTTGATAATTTTCGAGATTAATTTTAGAGCGTATTATTACGACATCAGCCGTATACTTTAAAATTAAAAAGGTAGCCATCACTGGCTACCTTTTTTGATCTTGAAAATTTACCAGATCAAGTCATCAGGTATAGCAAATTCCGCATATGGGTCATCGTCTTGGCTTTCTAGGGGCTCAACTTTATCGTGAAGAGCAACCAATACAGAAGCATCAATATCAGCAAGGATTGCAGCCGCTTCCTTATTAATCAGATAAAAATCTTCGTTTAATACACATATCGCCAACATACCGCGTATCAATCCCTGTTGGGTGTCGTCATTAACTGCAATACGTTTTACTTTATTGTCATAAGTAAAGTGGTAGTCAATTTCACCTTGGTAATCTTTTTCACAATGTTGAGCGATCATCTGAATCAATTTACCGTGTGCAGAGCGTGCATCTAATTCGGCCTGTGTTTGTCTGTTTTTATCTAAGTCTTGTTGCTTT
>JBALXF010000018.1:6468-16124 GCA_036961085.1 Psychromonas sp. | reverse complement strand
GAAATTAACAGCTGCAGAAATCTAACCGCTATAATCATCACCGTAACCTAGGCTACGAAGTGCGCGATCATCATCAGCCCAACCAGATTTAACTTTAACCCAAATCTCGAGGAATACTTTAGAGTCAAATAACTCTTCCATATCAATACGCGCTTGTTTACCGATGGCTTTAAGTTTCTCACCTTTATTACCAATAACCATGCGTTTTTGACCTTCACGTTCAACCAGAATCAACGCATTGATATGCAATACACCATTTGCCTGTTGCTTAAATTGCTCAATTTCAACAGTCACTGAATAAGGTAATTCATCGCCTAAAAAGCGCATTAACTTTTCACGAACGATCTCTGACGCCATAAAGCGTGAAGAACGATCTGTGATGTAGTCTTCTGGGAAATAGTGCTCCGACTCTGGCAAGATCTCTTTTGCCCATTGACGAATTTTTTCTATGTTATCGCCTTTTTTAGCAGACATAGGCAAGATATGTTTGAAATGGTAACGCTTACCTAACTCTTCAAGGTGCGGCAATAACAGTTCTTTATCTTCAACGTTATCAATTTTATTAACCGCTAAGATAACCGGACATTTTAGGTATTGGAATTTACTCAATACCATTTCATCGTCTTCGTTCCAGTGAGTGCCTTCTACAACAAAAACAACCATTTCAACATCATTAATAGAACTAGAAGCTGCACGGTTCATCAATCGGTTAATAGCACGCTTTTCTTCGATATGTAGCCCAGGAGTATCAACAAAAATAGTTTGATAATCTCCTTCGGTATCAATACCAAGAATACGGTGACGCGTTGTTTGTGCTTTGCGTGAAGTGATACTCACTTTTTGTCCTAACAAGGCATTAATCAGGGTTGATTTACCAACATTTGGACGACCAACAATAGCCACTAATCCACATTTTTGAGTCATTACTTAGCTCCTAATAAAGCTTCTAACATTTTTTCAGCTGCTATTTGCTCAGCTTTACGACGACTTGTACCTTGACCTTGTACCGATTGTAATCCTTCAATGATACAACCCATGGTAAAACGTTGATTGTGTGCTTCGCCTTTAATTTCTAATACTTCATAGATTGGCAAAGGTTGCTTGCGCGATTGCAAATGTTCTTGTAAGCGGGTCTTTGGATCTTTCTGGCTAATGCCTGGTTCAATCGAATTTAAACGACTAGCAAACCATTTTAGAATTAATTTTTCTACGACATCAATACTCGAGTCTAAATAGACAGCACCAATAATCGCTTCAACACCATCGGCAATAATTGAATCGCGTCGGAATCCACCGCTTTTTAATTCGCCAGGACCTAAAATCAAACAATCACTCAATTGGAATTCACGACCAATCTCAGCCAACATTTTGCCACATACTAAAGTGGCACGCATGCGGCTCAAATCACCTTCATTCACTTTAGGAAAACGTAAATACAGATCGGTTGAAATAGCAAAACTTAAAATAGAATCACCTAAAAACTCTAAGCGTTCATTATGATCACCTAGCGCACTACGATGCGTTAATGCTTGTTTTAATAGGTCAAAATTTGAAAAGTTGTAAGCAATTCGTTTTTCAAGACGTTTTAATTCAGTCTCTTTCATCATTATTTAATTCCACCGATTCGGTTAAAACGTATTCCACTTGGTACCCAAGTTGGTAAAAAACTAGCACTGTCGCGGTAAAATTCAAAACTAATCCAAATCGCAACCGCTTTACCCACTAAATTTTGCTCTGGTACAAATCCCCAATAACGACTGTCTTTACTGTTATCGCGATTGTCACCCATTACGAAGTATTGTCCTTCTGGAACAATCCACTCGTAACCATAAGTCCCCTCTTGCTGGTAATAGTAAGCAGTATGATCACGGCGCATTGGATTGGTTAACACTTGGTGTGCTACTTCACCTAACACTTCACTATGAACTTGCATTACACTGTCTTCATCAGCAAACTCTTGATCACCTAAATATTTCATATCTAATGCTTTATAAGCATCGTCACATGGAGCACTGCTACAAGCTTCTACTAAATATAGTTGTTTATCTTTATAAACGACTTTGTCACCAGGTAAACCAACAACACGCTTAATGAAATCAACGCGAATATCTTCAGGGTATTTAAATACAGCTACATCACCACGTTTTACTTCCCCCATAGGGATTAAAGTATTTTGCCATACAGGCTCTTTCACGCCGTAACTAAATTTTTCAACAAGAATAAAATCACCGACTAACAGTGTAGGCATCATCGAACCAGATGGGATTTGAAACGGTTCATAAATAAATGAACGCAGTACAAATACCGCTGCTATAACTGGGAATAGAGAACGTGCATTTTCAACAACCACATTTTCTCTGTGAATAGACATAACCGCCTCTTCACTTAATTGACCATCAGCTTTATCTTGCGCAGCTTGGCGTGCAGCCTTGCGCGCGGGTCCCCATTTGATTTTATCAATAACCCAAAAAACACCTGTAACAAAGGTTAAAATAACTAATATAAGCGCAAACGTATTTGCCATGTTAATTCCTATAAATTTAATCAGATTATTTAAGCTGACATCAAAGCAGTAAATACTGCAATATCGGTTTAACTAATATGACTGTTAAGTTAATTCACACCATCAATGTGAACATGTATATTTCTCAACTAACTCATTGTTCCATAAAGAAATCAGTGAGTTTATTTTACGATATAAAAACAAAAAATGCGCAGATTAAAAATCCACGCATTTTTATTTAACCGACTTATACCCATGTTACTTCAAAATGCTTTGTCAGGCTTCAGCTCGGATACCAGAACAAGACGCAACATGAGGTAATGGTTATTCCCTTTTCGATTGTTGTAACGTAGTACTGGTGTTCGAGCTGAAGCCCCGTAGGGCAAGCTAACTTGTACCAACCTGTGTTGTTATAAAACCTCTATGTAGAATAACTATACTTCAATTTTATGCCTAGCATCTCGGCACAATTTATCTTGCTGACTTTGCATTTCGAAGTATCATGGGTATATATAAAGCAGATTCAATTATTTATCTTTACCAATATGCAATACCGCTAAAAACGCTTCCTGAGGAATATCTACATTACCTACTGATTTCATGCGCTTTTTACCTTCTTTTTGTTTCTTAAGCAGTTTCTTCTTACGGCTAATATCACCACCATAACATTTTGCCAATACGTTTTTAGTCAGCTGTTTAACCGTTGAACGAGCAATTATTTTACCACCAATGGCAGCTTGTATTGCAATATTAAACATTTGCCTAGGAATCAGTTCTTTCATTTTTTCAACTAAGTCACGCCCGTAACTCTCTGAGTTGGCACGATGGGTAATTAATGCAAGTGCATCAACACGATCACCGTTAATCAGTACATCTACACGCACCATGTCTGCTAATTCAAATTTAATAAAGTTATATTCAAGTGATGCATAACCACGACTGGTAGATTTTAAACGGTCAAAAAAGTCCATTACCACTTCTCCCATTGGGATATGGTAAGTTAATGCGACTTGGTTACCGTGGTAAGCCATTTTGGTTTGTACGCCACGCTTATTGATACATAGCGTGATAACATTACCCAGGTAAGCTTGTGGCACTAATATATTACACTCGGCAATCGGCTCACGAATCTCAGCAATATCATTAACCGCAGGTAATTTAGCAGGGCTGTCTACATATTGAACTTTGCCATCGTTGGTTTCAACTTCGTAAACTACCGTTGGTGCAGTAGTGATTAAGTCAATATCATATTCACGCTCTAAGCGTTCTTGAATGATTTCCATATGCAATAAACCAAGGAAACCACAACGGAAACCAAAACCTAGTGCAGAAGAGTTTTCTGGCTCATAAAACAACGACGCATCGTTAATGCTTAATTTACCTAGTGCATCACGAAAGTTTTCGTAATCATCTGAACTTACAGGGAAAAGCCCTGCATAAACCTGAGGTTTAACACGCTTAAATCCGCCTAAAGCTTCAGCTGCTTCAGCACCCGACTGTGTCAAGGTATCACCAACCGGCGCGCCTAGAATGTCTTTAATACCAGCAATAACGTAACCTACTTCACCGGCTTTCAAAATGCCTGTTTCAAGCTGCTTGGGTGTAAAATAACCGACTTTAGAAACCAAATGAACCTGTCCGGTCGACATTACTTTCATTTTGTCACCGACTTTAATCTGGCCATTTTTGATACGTACTAAAGATACTACGCCTTGGTAGTTATCAAACCATGAGTCAATGATTAATGCTTGCAGTGGCGCATCTAAATCGCCCACTGGAGGCGGAATAGAACGCACTATCTCTTCTAAAACCAAATCGATACCTAAACCAGTTTTGGCTGAACAACGCACAGCCTCTGCAGCATCGATACCAATAATATCTTCAATTTCTTCGGCAACACGCTCCGGCTCCGCAGCTGGCAAATCGATTTTATTTAAAATCGGCACAACTTCTAAATCCATTTCTAGCGCCGTATAACAGTTAGCAAGGGTTTGTGCTTCAACACCTTGACCAGCATCTACAACCAACAATGCGCCTTCACAAGCCGCTAATGAACGAGAAACTTCATAAGAAAAGTCTACGTGCCCTGGAGTATCGATAAAGTTTAGTTGGTAAGTTTCACCATCGTTTGCTTTATAATCCAAGGTGACACTTTGTGCTTTGATAGTTATGCCGCGTTCGCGCTCAATATCCATTGAATCTAATACTTGAGATTCCATTTCACGATCGCTTAAACCGCCACAAGTGCTGATTAAACGGTCTGACAGAGTCGATTTACCGTGGTCGATATGGGCAATGATTGAAAAGTTACGAATATTTTTCATGAAGACTTTAAATACCTTTTTGTTGCATGTTGTTTATGTAACTCATGCGCTGTTTTTATGGTGTTTATAATTGCTGTGCATTCTATCTAATTTATCAAGTAATCGCCAACATTATAGGGGAACCACTGTAAAATACATTCTGACAAAGCAGAGAAAGGCGTACCGCAATAAAAAACTGCAGATGACTTTATTCAGTATTAAGCCTGTTATCTTAACATTCATTTGATTAATGATTAATTTAACAAATTTTCATCACTTTGAGCTTCAGTCTTAATCAATCAAGTAAAGTTTTTACTTAACTATCTTATTTTCATACAAAAGCTGTTTAAGTTTTGTGCTATCAATAAGCTATTTTAGCGTGCACTGATTCACAAAATCACATTACTATTAACCTATATATACCTATTATTGTTAAAGAAATTAACTAAATGATTGATTTTAGCTTACAATAGGTTTGCTCTTTTAGGGATGATTTATGGCAAGGAACAGATTTTACTTGTTAAGCCAAAAACACCACGAGAAGATTTATGTTAATCCACTTATCTTTTTATTTTTCTTTGAGGTTATTTTATGAAGTCAAACACATCAGTGTTGCTTTCTGTCGCCATTGCAGTAATAGGTTTTGGTGCGCTTTATGCACTCAAAATAGATGGCGCAATTTTATTTGCAATTGGTGCATTAGTCAGTGGCATTGCAATTCACCTTTTTACTGGCACTGCAAACTCTAGCTCTAGTCCAAGCACAACGGCTGAGACAAGTGACAGTAATTTTGAGACAACCACTTTATATGTAGGTAACTTACCTTACCGCGCAAATGAAATGGCGATTCGTACTCTTTTTTCTGAACATGGCAAGGTCCTCTCAGTGCGTTTAATGAAAGACAAACATACCGGCAAACGCCGTGGATTTGGTTTTGTTGAAATGCCAGAAAAAGACGCGCAGGGTGCGATTACTGCATTAAACGAACAAGAGTTTCAAGAACGTTCATTAAAAGTCCGTGAAGCTAACGAGCGTGTCGCACATAGCAACGAACCTGATTAATCTAGCATTAGAGTAAATCATTAATAAAAAAACGTCCTTCTGGACGTTTTTTTATGCCTGTAGCAAACTAACAAAGAGGCTTTGAACTAAACTTACAATAGATTCTTTATTACAAAGAGTTAGTCATGCATTTAGATACTAGCGTCTTAATTTTAATCTTTGTTATCCTTTCGTTACTGTTTGGTGCATTAGTTAAGTCTGTTTCAAAAATATTCACCTCCCCCTATAGTGTGGTTTTATTAATTGCGGGTTTAGGGCTTGGCTTGTATAGCCGTTCCACACACATACAAGAAAATCTACCAGAATTAAGTAGCGCTCTAACCAGTTTGGCAAAGATTGATCCACACCTTATTTTATTATTATTTTTACCCACTCTGATCTTTGAATCTGCGTTTGCCATGGAAACTCATTTATTTAAACGTATGTTTAGCCAAATTGCTATTTTAGCGGTTCCCGGTTTAATCCTTACGACTACCTTGACGGCTACCCTCGCTTTTTATTTTTTCCCCTGGCAATGGTCATGGTTAGAGTGCTTTTTGTTTGGCGCACTGATTAGTGCAACAGACCCAGTAGCAGTGGTCTCATTATTGAAAGAGGTCAGTTCACGTAAACGCTTAGAAACCTTGATCGAAGGTGAATCCTTATTAAATGATGGTACTGCAATTGTTTTATTTACACTATTTTACGGGATGTTAACCCTAGGTAGCGAAGCACAATTTGATGTATTAGTTATTGCTAGCAATTTCTTACTGGTTTGTATTCTAGGAGCTGTGATTGGCTTGGTTATTGGTGGGATAACCTTATTGTGGATTGGGCGCTTATTTAATCAGCCGATTATAGAAATCACCCTGACCATATCTGCGGCCTATATTTCCTATTTTATTGCAGAGAATATTTTCCATGTATCTGGAGTCGTTGCTGTTGTTGCATTAGGTCTATTGCTCGCTAGCATTGGAAGAACACTTATCTCGCCTGAAGTTGCTGGTTTTTTGCATCACTTTTGGCAAATGATGGCACATATTGCCAATACCCTCATTTTCATTTTGGTTGGTATTATTATCGCTTCTCGTATTCGTTTAGACGTGATGGAATGGTGGTTAACCTTAATCGGCCTTTATATTGCGATTCAAGCCATCCGCGCTATTTCAGTATTTATATTTATGCCGATCTTAAAACGCATTGGTATTGGTCTCACCAAAGAAAAGGCCTTGGTACTAATATGGGGAGGCCTACGCGGAGCGGTTTCATTAGCATTGGCATTAATTATTGCTCAAGACACCATGTTACCTAAGGAGTTTGGCGATCAAATTCTATTTTTGAGTGCCGGAATTGTAGTATTAACCATTGTTATCAACTCCAGCACTATGACTATCTTATTACGCTACTTAGGTTTAGATAAATTATCCCCCGCTAAACAGGCAAGCTTAGATAAAGCTCAATCCAGTATTAGAACACGCTTAGTAAAAACACTACCTCGATTACAAGAGGATGAGTTCTTAGTGCGCGCCAACTGGAAAGAATTAGCTAAACCATTAGCTGATATACCGGTCCTAACTGAAATAAAAGAATCCGACTTAGGCATCGCCTTTCGCCGTCGCCTACTTGAAATTGAACGACAATTTTATTGGTCGCAGTTTAAGCAAGGCGCATTGACCGGACCTGCTACCAAGCAATTGGTCAGCGCGGTTGAAGGCGCATTAGACAGTAAACCTGAAATATCACCACGTACCGCTCTATTTAGGTTTTGGAAAACCCCTAGATACATACGCTGGTTTAACCATATCCACAGTTTGAATAACCTTATTGTATATTTTTCATTTGAGCGTTTAGCACTACGTTACGAAACGGCGCGTGGATTTATTCAAGCACAGGAAGAGTTACAAAAACATATAACAAGCTTGTGCCCCTCTGAGCTAGATAAGCAACAAGTTATGCAAGATATTGAACAGAATAAAAAACAAACGCGTATTTATATTCAACAAATGCGTGAAAACTTTCCTGAATTATCTTATCGCTTAGAGACCCATACCGCTCATAGGTTATTATTAAATTTAGAACGTGCCTATTTAGATGATTTAATATCTGAAGGGGTCTTAGATGAAAGTGAATCGAAAAAGCTGACTCAAGAGATCGAACTTAAATTGTCTAACTTAAAGCCCTCTGCACATCATGTTAGTGCCAAAAATATAAGCAAGAAATTAGGGCTAATGCATTGCTTACAAGGCGTTAAAGCTAAAACCATTGCGCAATTGGGTCACTTAGCACAAAGACAAATATATAACGAACAGGAGCTTATCTATAAACAAAATAAACATGCAGCGGCAGTTGCCATAATACTCCATGGCAAGGTCGAATTAATTTGTGTTACTAACGAAGCAATCGTCGAAACAGGTGCCCTCATAGGTAGCAGTGCCTTTATAACCACGCTTTATACAAATAGTGCTAAATCGATTACACCCGTCGAACTAATTTGGTTAGATATCCATAAGTTACAAAAAATAATTGCTAAAGATAAGCAGCTTGCAAAAGTGATCGCAGAACAAGTCGAATTGGACATGCAGCAATAAAAAAATTGTATTTATCCATATCTCACCTCCCCCTAAATAGCCAATCTAAGTTGGTTATAACAGTACATGCTTATGTAGATGACTCAGGTGATCTTTTGAAAAATACTAAAATACTAAAGACACTACCACGCACACTTCAATCAACTGCGGAACTACGTTTCGGTTTGAGTTCATTTACAGAGGTGCTGCACACTACACAGAGAAAAAATAATTATACTTAGATTATATTTTCTCTGTGACTCTCGGTGTTCTCTGTGGTTGGTGCTTCTAATTTTGTGATTTTTAATTATTTTCATTTTTACCTGAGTTAAATGCATAAGCATGTAACAGTATTCTATTTGCTCATTCTGAGCATCTTTTAAACACTTTATTTTGTAACCTAAAGTCGAATTAATAGTAATGCATTAAGGATCCGCGTAAGATCCCCCTCACAGAAATGAGAATCAACGACTTAAGTGGTGAAGTAGTAATGAGTAGAAAAATTGAATTATTAGCTCCTGGCGGAGATGTAGATGCAATTAAAGCCGCGATAGTAGCAGGCGCAAATGCTGTCTATTGTGGACTCGATACATTTAATGCCCGTAACCGAGCGGCCAATCTTTCATTTGATGACTTAGTTGGGGTATTAAAACTAGCCCATCAATACCAATGTGAAGTTTTCCTAACGCTTAATATCGTTATTCTAGAGCATGAGATCCCAACTTTAGTTAAGTTACTGAATCAATTAGTTAATACTGGCATTGATGGCATTATCGTTCAAGATTTGGGTATTTTTAACCTAGTTAAAAAGCACTTCCCGAGTTTAGCAATACATGCTTCAACACAATTGACGACCCATAATGAAGGGCAAATTGAGTTTCTTGCAAAATTAGGCGCGACCAGAGCCAACTTATCACGCGAGCTAAACCTTCCTGAGATAAAAAAACTGACTACGCTTGCTCATGATCACGATGTACTAACAGAAGTGTTTGTTCATGGCGCATTATGTATCGCCTTTTCTGGGCAGTGTTATTCTAGTTCAGTAAGTGTCGGTAATTCAGGTAACCGTGGACGTTGTAGTCAAGCTTGTCGCGATGAATACGAGATAACGGCAGCTGGTAATAAGTTTCCACTTAACCTTAAAGATAACTCCGCTTATTTTGATTTGCCAGAACTGGTCGAAGCTGGCGTTGATTCATTAAAAATTGAAGGTCGTATTAAAGGTGCACAATATGTCCATAC
>JBALXF010000018.1:0-6458 GCA_036961085.1 Psychromonas sp. | reverse complement strand
AAACAGATTAATCAGTTTGTTGATACTGGTAAACTGTTAGCTGATGATTCAAATCTCTACAAAGTTTTCAACCGTGATTTCACTAACTCCTTTTTAAAAGGAAATCTCACTAAAGGGATGTTTATTGATAACCCGAGAGATAATAGTTTTCAGCATGCAAATGATCAAAATAATGCAATTTCAGTGGTGCAGATCCAAGAAGTACAAAGCAACCTTTCTGAACAAAAGAATGCCATTGTTGACCTAGTTGCAGAGAAAATTAAACATATTAGTATTGCCAAAAGTGATCTCTCAATTAGTTTTTCAGGTCAAGTTGATCAACCACTTAAAGTCACTGTTAATAGTGAAGAGAAAAACTTCGAAGTCACTTCTGAGATGCCACTGCGTATAGCAACACAAGCAAAAGTAGATCAAGCGGCCATCGAGAAGCGTTTCAAAAGCCTTAAAAATGGCGAATACAATGTATTACCATTTGATTTTAGTGGATTTGGCGCAGATTTAAGCATTCCCTTTAAAGAGCTTACTCGAATTAAAAATGAGCTAATTTTATTATTAAGCAGTAGAGAGCATATTGCGCCAGTCACCTTACCCGCACTGCAAAAACATCCTAAAATCAGCACTAAAGCGACCTTATCTTTATTGATTAGTGATGAACAAGATCTGCCACTTGCTGATGTAACTGATGCAGATATCTACTTTAAGCTGCCAGAGAGTTTTAAGAAAGATTGTAATAAATACATAGATATATTTTTGCGTAACCCTAGATTGATCCCTTGGTTTCCAGCAGTACTGATCGGCAAGGATTATATTGAAGCAGTGAGAGTGCTTGAACAGGTCAAACCTAAGCGTATCGTGAGTAATAACACCGGTGTCGCTTATAAAGCATTTGAGATGGGTATCGAATGGATAGCAGGTCCATTTTTAAATACCACTAACTCCTATGCATTATTGACACTTCAGGAAGAGTTAAACTGTGCGGGTGCATTTATTTCTAATGAGATTAATCGTAATCAAATTAAAAATATTGCCCGTCCTGAAAACTTTAAAATGCTTTATAGCATCTACCACCCTATTTTGATGATGACCAGCAGACAGTGTTTCTTCCAGCAAACCGTTGGCTGTAACAAACCAAGTATCGAAGATGGTTGCATGCTTAAATGCCAAAAGGCGACAACCATTACCAATGTGAAAGGCATTTCATTTGCTGTAGACAAGCAAAAAGGGGGTTACCCAAGCATCTACAATCATGAGCAATTTTTAAACTTAGATGTGGTTGAAGATTTATCACACCTATTTGATGAGTTCTTTATCGATCTAACCAATATAGGTAGTGGTTCTAAACAAGAGATAGATAAAATACAGTTGATCCAACATTTTGAAAATGTACTTAAGGGTATCGATTCTTCGAAAGTTGAATTAAATCAATTGGTCACAATCTCGACCAATGCTCAGTACCAACAAGGTCTGTAAAATTGCCCCCCAAAAGTATTTATATGCTTTTTGGGGGGTACTACTTAGCTATATGATTCAGCTATTTTATTTAACCCTTTGGTTTAAAGTGCTATTTAGCCAAATCAATTAAAAAAGCAAACTCCCGCGCAATATCTTCAAAATGTTTAAAACGTCCAGACTTTCCGCCATGCCCCGCTTCCATATCTGTATATAACAATAACTGATTATCATCGGTTTTTAAGTCTCGCAGCTTAGCCACCCATTTTGCTGGTTCCCAATATTGTACCTGTGAATCATGTAGTCCAGTAGTCACTAACATATTGGGATAGTTTTGTGCTGTCACTTGATCATAAGGGCTATAAGAAAGCATATAATCATAATAGACTTTGTCATTTGGATTGCCCCATTCATCGTACTCGCCTGTTGTTAAAGGGATCGACTCATCAAGCATGGTTGAAACTATGTCGACGAAAGGTACGGCAGCGACCACCCCTTTATACAATTCAGGCGCCTGATTGATAATAGCGCCCATTAATAGCCCACCAGCACTTCCCCCCATGGCAAAAACCTTGTCTTTTTTACCATAACCTAGCTCAACCAAGCGTTCACTGACATCAATAAAATCGTTAAAGGTATTTTGTTTATTAAGTAATTTTCCATCTTCATACCAACTACGGCCGAGATCTTCACCACCGCGAATATGGGCAACCGCATAAACAAAACCACGATCTAATAAACTTAGATTTGCTGAGCTAAAAGCGATATCTAGGCTATGTCCATAGGAGCCATAGGCATAGATAAGAATCGGGTTGTGATGATTAAACAACTGTTTTCGATATACTAAAGAAACAGGCACTTTGACATTATCACGCACTTCAACCCAGACCCGCTCACTCTGATAATTGTCACTTGCAAACTCACCAATGACTTGGCTTTGTTTTAACAAGATAGTTTCACCTGTATTTAAATCTAACTCATACACTGATGAAGGCGTTGTAAAAGAGGTGTATTGGTAGCGGAATTTTGCGGTATCAGGCTCAGGATTATGGTGAGCAAAAACCGTATAAACGGGATCATTAAAGGTTAATGTTTTTACCTCGCCTGACTGGTGATTAATCTGTCGTAATACAGGCAAGCCATGTTGACGCTCTTCGACAATTAACCACTCTTGCATTAATTCATAATCTTCAAGTAATACATCTTCACGAGCAGCTATTATTGTTTTCCAATTTTCACTGTTTTCATTACTTGCATCATCAGAAGTCATTAATGCAAAATTATTACCCGATTGATTAGTGCGGATATAGAATTTCTCTTGGAAGTGGTCAATGCTGTATTCATGATCTCTAACTCGAGGCGAAAATGACGAAAACTCACCTTTAGGGTTTGTGGCATCAAGCACTAAACACTCAGAAGTAGTGGTGCTATCAATGCTAATTACTAGATATTCTTCTGAGCGTGTTTTATATAAATTAAGATAAAAAGTATCGTCAAATTCTTCATAAACCAACTGATCATGTTTAATGTCTTGACCAAGTGTGTGGCGATACACTTTATAAGGTAATAATGTTTCAGGGTGTTTTTTTACGTAAAAAACGGTTTTATTATCATTTGCCCAAACTACACCTGAAATGTCTTCAATAACATCATCAAGCTCTTCATCAGTAACTAAATTTTTAAAACGTAAAGTGTATTGTCTGCGACTCACTACATCTTCGGAAAACGCCATCATAGATGAATCCGAGGATAAGGTTAAATGACCAAGTTGATAGTAGTTATGCCCCTCTGCACGCTGGTTACAATCCAACAGTAATTGTTCTGTTGCTTCTAATGTACCTTCGCGACGCGAGTAAATGGTAAAGTCTTTACCTTCATCAAAACGAGATACATACCAATAACCTTTTTTAAAATACGGTACTGATTCAAGTTTTGGCTCTTGGCGTGCCACCATTTCTTGATAAAGCTCTGTTTGCAAGTCAGCTAAAGGCGCCATCTGCTCTGCTGTATAATCATTCTCTTGATTTAAGTAATCTAAAATAAGTGGGTTTTCACGTTTATCATCACGTAGCCAAAAATAATCATCACGACGCTGTTGACCATGAATTTCATGAATATGTTGTTTTTTTAAGGCAATTGGTGCGACTAGTTTCGAATTCATAATATTCTCTACGCTATATGGGTAAACAATGAGGAGTAAAGCAATATTAGCATTTATACACAAAGAAACGACTTAAAAGCAACTTTAGTTTGTATACCCATGATACTTCAAGATGCAAAGTCAGCAAGGCAAATTGTACCGAGATACTCGGCATAAAATTGAAGCCTAGTCGCTCTAAGTCGATGTTTTATAACAACGTAGATTGGTGCAAGTTACCTTGCCCTACGGGGCACAAGCTCGAAAACCAGTGCTACGTTACAACAATCGAAAAGGGAGTGACCATTTAAGAATTAAAGTCTTTTATTTAATTCTACCGATAGAGGATTAACGAAGTTAAATCTCGAAAGGCCTCATTTGTGCATTGCTCTAGTTACCGAGCTTGTGTCTGACAAAGCATCTTGAGGTAACATGGGTATATAAGCGCAGTTGGGAAATCAACCAGACTGCGTTCTTGCCATCCCAACCAAGCGAGAGAATAGACGTTTAAGTAAAGGTGGAATCGAATCTGCGCCACGCTTTTCTACCGCATTCGAAATTTCCACACCCAGTCCAGGCTTTGAATACTTATGCACAGCTTTATCTATTACTTTAGTCATGGATAAACGCGACATATCTTTTTCAGTATAATTTGCCGCCTCTAAATAAATATCTGCAAAACCATTTTCAAAAAATAGATGTTCAATATCTAACGCAGGTAACATAGTAAGTCGATTAACTAAGAAATCATTATCTAATAACATATCCTCAACCCGCGCAGCATATTTCTGGCCTGCTGTATCGCCATCGGTTAATACATGCCATTCAATATTTAAATCTTGAGCAAGCTTTATTAAGGGTGATAAACCACATTGTGCAAATTCAATAATTTGTACCCCTTCTACGACCAAGTGGTAACCACATAAACGTGCTAACTCAGTTAATAGCCACGTTTCGGTCTCGCCTTCCACTAATAACCAAGAACGAGCAAAAAGACTTTGCGGACGAGTCATACGAACATGAAAAGCAATACGGCGTAAATCATTTTTAGAGTAATGCTCAGTATTTAAAGAATAAGCTTTGGTTAAATCAGCATCGCGTACTAAACGTTGTACCCGGCTTAATGGCATAAAGGCGAGTAACTGACCCGAGTTGGTGCTGAGCAGTTTTTGCATCGGTAATAATGACAGAAAATGCCAAGTAACAGCTAGATTAACCGGGTGTAGATTATTCTCAGGCTCTTCTAATAATAAAATAGGGCTAGCGCCTCTTCGCGCTAAGTGCTCTCCCCGCACCTCTAAAAACTCTCCAAGAATAAGCAGTAACATAGCGCGATTACTCTTATGCTCAGTCTTTAATAATTCATTAAAGTTTGTAAGGCCCTGAAAAGAGAACGGCCCCTGCATACGACCATCTCCATGAGCGTGCACATTATGGTAATCAAAACGTGTGAAATGCTTAAATAAATAGTGATCAAATAGGTAGGTTAAGGCTTCATACCCCCTTTTCATTTCATACTCAGATAACTGTTGCGATGAACCAATCAAACGTTTAAAGATACGGCGAATTCTTGCCTCGCAATACTCTCGTTTACTACTGGCTTCTTTAGACTCAGGTTCCGGCAGTTGCGCTGCAATCGAAAGATCGCTACCCATGCGTAATACTGGGACAAAGGAAACAAATTCATTAACTAAGTTAGCTAAAATATCTTTTTGATAGAACTTTTCTTGCCCTTCATTATCTAAAAAATAGCGTCTTGTTTGCACATTTCCGGTTTCTGATATTTCGCCATCAATTTGATAATAAATATGTCGAATAGTGTTTTTTCCGGGATTCCAAACATTATCAATGCTTTTATAATGTCTTTCTAAGGATTCTCCACTCCACTGTTCCCTGAAGGTAAAAACAAGATTAATCGCGCGATGAGTGGTTATTTCAGGGTTAGGGGGTTGATGAAAATCTTCACTAGTGAATTTATAAGCTTTTTTGGTTCCGGATAAAAACAGCGATAGCGCATCAAAAAGACTGGATTTCCCCCAGCTATTTTCACCTATAAAAGCATTTAATTCCTTAACCTTAATCGACAAGCGATTAATGCCACGAAATCCAACCACTTCAATTTGATCTAATTGCATTAGCATTCCTATCAATTTAAACCTTACCTTAAAGCTATCAGAGTTCCCCTATAAGGCAAATTTAAGCAATAAAGAGACTGCT
The DNA here is from genome assembly GCA_036961085.1 of Psychromonas sp. Lineage (GTDB taxonomy): Bacteria > Pseudomonadota > Gammaproteobacteria > Enterobacterales > Psychromonadaceae > Psychromonas. The sequence continues at coordinate 655 of JBALXF010000018.1, read as the reverse complement.
AACTAACAGAAAAAAATTTGCCAAATCATGCTGTAAATAAATCTTGATCTAAAACAATCTAGTGCGTTTTTTATACAAAAAACCATTGTTTGTAGATATTTTGAGCGTTATTATCCTAAATACAATAACCGCTTTTTATTTAAGGTTAATATAGGATCAAAAATAAAAACAATAATGATGGATCCCCTAACTATGAAAGATTATTTTTATTCAAAAAAATCAAGGAATACAGATGTCCAACATACACTCAATAAATGGCCTACCAAGCCAGTCCGCAATTGATTTAATTGCAAGCTATCGCGCTGAATTTGAAAAAACCACCTATGACTATGCTTTGCTATTAAGCAAGCTAAAACAGGATATTTTAAAGTTAGAATTTATGTGCCAACAGGATAATCAAATTTGGATGATGCGAAGAGGTAGGGATTATTTAGATAACCCTAAGCTTTTTAATCATGCACCCCTGACTTATATTTGCGTTTTTTTAGGAGAGATTTTTAAAGAAGAGGATTTAAATGAGTTAGAAGAAAAACTAACTCCTGAGATATTAGAAAATGCATTAATACGACTCTACGAATTCAAGTTACATTAAATTCGTCTTTGTACTGATTTAAATGTTGATATAAGAATCTAATAAAAGCATACAGTTGCGAAT
>JBALXF010000189.1:0-6067 GCA_036961085.1 Psychromonas sp. | reverse complement strand
CAAGAAGCATATTATTCTCGTGAGTAGAAGGGATTACTTACCTGCTATTCCTTTAACGGCAGCTATCTTACCGCTTTACTTAGGAGGCAGATTGTTTTATATCAAATGCCACTCACTTGAGTTTATATTTCATTGATCTAATATTTAGCGAGTCTAAATATTAGAGCTGTTAATTGAGTTTTGGTTGTTTTTCAAATTATGGTTAATCCAATAATAGATAGCGTGATCTGCATATGAACATTACTGCAGTGCTTGTGATTATTTAATGAGAAGCTTTCTAATGTATTACATGGTTAAGAAGGGGGTCATTGAAAAATTACTTTGTAGATACTATTTCATCATTTTTCAAATTGAGATGTACATTTTCACTGACAATATTTGGGCTATTATTAGGGGAAATATTATCTTCACTAGCAAACGCACATGAACAAGAACACAGGGCTTTATGTTTATGTTTATGGAAATGAAGTTATGAAATTATGAAGTTGATTCATTTAGAGGACAGTTTTTAGGACAGTTTTTAGGACAGTCATGGCAGGGGTTCAATCAATGCCGATCTAAAAGGGTTTTATAAAAAATTACTGAAACATAGTATCAAGCAATATACATTGAGTTCATTGGCCACCAGCATCACCAGTTAGCCGGTGTTTTTGCTGCACCTTATAACGGTATTGTCCACATTAGTAAAATCAAAATAATGGAATTTATTGTGCCTAATGGCTGCAATAAATTCATTTATAAATTGGCAGTTACTGTATATGAGTAGTTACTGTATATGAGTAGGTACTAAAAATTCGTAACTACCATCTACACCATTCGCAAGATTTGGCTCAGTGTTGTTTAAAATACTTCATTAACATTGAAATAAAATCCAGTTTCGTTTTTTCCAAATCCCAAATCGGCACGCACATTAATTCGGCCTTTTAATAAAAATCGATATCCAACGCCATAGGTTGCTAGCACATCATTGCTCAAGTCAGAGACATCATCACCTATCGAACCAACACCAGTCCAAAACACGGCACCTGAGCGACGATACAAAGGCAGACGATATTCAACCTGTGCCATTGCCATTTGATTATCTCGATAACGCCCTAGAATATAGCCTCGCATGGCATAGGCACCACCAAGATCAGAGAGCATATTCCAGGGAACCTCACCAGAGCTTAGGTTCGCCTGCACTTGAAACGCGAGTAATCCCGGCACTGGGTTTAATGATGTAAAATTAAGTATTTCAATATCGTATTTGCCATAGGTACTGTTATCTATTTCATTGTAATAAGCCCCCGCATCCATTTGCAGTAACCACCCTTCTGTTGGGTTTAATATATAATCACGACTATCGTAAAGTGCGCTAGCAGAAACCCCGAATGTGGTATTTGCCTCAAGGTCATTAATTAAAGAAGGGTTACCGAGCTCTAACTCCTGATCAACTTCTTCATGTCGTGTTTTAATAAAAGTAAAATCTGCACCTAATCCGAGAAAAAAATTGTCGTGTACTTCCCTCATCCATTTCGGATTTAAGGTCAACATGGTCTCGGTGTAACGAATCTTGTTATTGTCATTATCATTTGATTCATAGCCTTTACCATAATAAACCTTTGGCTCATCATGAACTTCAAAATAAACAGGTAGTCTATCTTTACCTTGATTAAAAAAGGTAATGTTATCCACGGTAACACCTGCAGATAAGTTAGTTGAAACGTAGGTATTTACCACCACTGATGATGGTTGTTCTTGCTCTGTGGCTGAATCTATTTTATATAAACCAATGGCTAAAAAACCACCACCAAATTCCATTTCAGGATTATAAAAAACACTCGGAATATAGCTAACATCAAGCCCTTTGCTACGATCAAAACCAGCATCGGCACCAATTGAAACTAGGGCCTTATCAATAATTGTTGGCGGTAGATCATCGGGTGTTTCAAGCAAAGGTGCTACTATGTCGGCGTAACTGCAATGGGTTAGTACTAATCCCGTACAAAACACAATAAATGAAAATGAAAATTGGGATCTTCTATTTTGCATAACAAGTCCGTTTGTAAATATCTATAACCGAATAAGATGGCTAAGTCGTTAACTGACAGTACTTACCTAGAAATTTTAACAACTAGCAAGACTAATTTAGATTTTATAAGATAAAATGTTCATCGCTATTGCTGTCGCTATCACCCTATATTTTGATATTTTTAACAATTTTAGCAGATCATAACATAACACTAAAAATATCTGTTTGATGTGAATATAAATGATACTAATGTCAGAAATAATGATGAAGTTGTTAGCTTTACTTTATTGGCAATAGATATGGCAAGTAATTATAGCTAGCTTCTATAAGGGGGTGATTATAACGGTATCAATGAACAAAAAAATCGAGAGACTAAGCAATGTTAATCTCTCGAATGCAATGCATAAAATGGCTGTTAGGCTTTGCTTAATAGACCAGCAACTTGCCAAAAGAATTACGCAGCTAGTTTCTTTTGTATCATCACTTCAATATGTTCAAGCTCTGAAGCACCGTGACGCTCTTCAAGCACTGCACTTAAAGAGGTTTTAATTACCATATCATTTTGATTTAAGTCTTCTTTGCCAGTAAGAACTGTTAGCTTTGCAATGATTTGTTGATCGTCTTGATTACTTGCTACTAGCTTAATCTCTTCATTAGAGTAGTTTTTCATTTTGTTATACCTTTCTTCAATCATTTTTATAGTAAATCTATTTAAAAAGTTTGCGTTGATTGAACGTTTTCAGATTTAGTCTTTTACTGATTTATCACTTAGTTCTAAGACTAGATAGGTAAAATTCTGAATACGATAATGCAAATGAAGCAATCTAACTTCTTAATCGGTAGTTATTGTGACAACGTAAAAGATAAATATTCTGTAAAATAACTATGAATGTATTAACAAGGCACAATAAAACAGAGTTGGATATTGACGCAACAGTCAACCCAATTAACCCGCAAACTTGATGCAAGTCCATATTTACACGGCTTATAATAAATGTCTGACTATGTCTAATAGTCGAATAAGACACTAATATCTTATTTTATCAATAGCTTATAACGCCGTTGATGAGGAATAAATATTAAATCTACATAACAATTAGAAGATTACAAAGAAGAATATTTCAGTTCAAATATAGCATTAAATTTAGGGGATCATGGTATGAGGGGGTCAGGCTTCTCAATGATGGGGAAATATGATGACCTCATCAATCAACAGTATTCCACAACCATTAACAGTGCCTGCATTGGCAACACAAACACTGCTGAATATACATAGTAAAACAACCACTAAGCTACCTAGCAGTGTGAAACTATCTATATTTTATTGATTAACTCAATGGGTTAGTAGAGTGACTATCGAATAGTGCTTGCGTTTCTTCGTCTAACACTTTTATATCTAACACAATATCATCCAGCTCATTTCCTTTTAATCGAAATTCGTTTGTTACCTGATATTCATAAGCGATTTGGTTTTCAAACAATTTCCAATGTGCAAATAAACATTGTTCATGAGAAAGATCTGGCCAAATAGGTGCTATAAAAGGTTTAAAAGCAACTGTTCCTCCTGCATGTATTAAGAATTTCCACATAACGATATCGGAGTTTTCACTGTGCTGTAAAATCGCCTTAGGCACAGTTGATTTAGATAGATCGACAAACCTAGTGGTATTACTACGCATCTCTCCATCATTTGTATCAATTTGCTCGACTTCATTTTCTGGATGATGAATATAATCCATCATTAACTGCACTAATTGCGGTTTTTTCAAAACGTAAGCCATTAAATGTGCAAGAAATAAATATAAACGCTGCGAGTTTGATATCTCATCCGAAAGTTGTTCTGCGAGCTTTGCGCTATATAGGGTCATATTTTCATGAACGATTTCAATGATCGCGAACCAAATCTGATTTTTTGCACCAAAATAATGTCTCACCAAGCTATGTGTAACACCTGCACGCTCACTAATATCACGAATAGAGACCTGGTTATAACCATGCTGGCAAAACAAATAAGCAGCACTGGTCAATATAGTTAGTTTGGTTCTTTGCGACTCTTCTGCTGTTCGACGGCCTTGTTTTCGCTGCGTCATGATCCACTCCCATAAATTATCACCGTAATCGTAACATAATTTTTCCAATGTTTTTTATTATACAAACGTAGAATATATTTATTATACAATTGGAAAATATGTTGATCTTAAACCTTTCATTGAAATATACTACACGGATGTATAATAAAAAGAGTTAAATATGAAATATATAACCTTAGTTGTCGCCATTGTTACTAGCTTGCTATTAACTGGCTGCGATGTAGCCAATTCCAAACCACTAAAAGAAGAGCTTACAAAACCGGTTAGAATTGAGCAGTATTGGACCAACCCAATAGAGACACCTTTTCAATTTTTAGGGGAAGTTTCTTCCGCTAAAAATACGCCTCTTTCATTTAGATTAGGGGGAGAAATCACCCATATATATGTTGAAATGGGGCAAAAGGTAAGACAGGGAGACTTAATTGCAGAGCTAGATAAAGTGGATTATCAATTAGCTTATCAAAGCAAATTAGCACAATATGAACTCTCCACTGCAAAGAAAACTCGCGCAGAACGTCTTTATAAGCAAAAGCTAATAAGTAAAGATAGCTATGAGCAATCATTAGCAACTTACCAGGCTACAAAAGCTGAGCTTGCACAGGCTAAAACGGATCTTTCCTATACAAGTATCAGAGCACCTTTTGATGGCGTCATTTCAGTGCGTTATGTAAACCCTTATCAATTAGTCGCGCCACAACAGGTAATTCTAAATCTTATCGATGACTCCGCTTTTGAGGTGGTTGTATCGGTCCCCGTTTCAACTGCAAATAAATTAATAGGCAAAGATTACGCTCTGTCTTTTGAACTAGATTCCATGCCAGGGATTCAATTTGAAGCCAAGTTAAAAGAAGTCACCAGTCAACCTGAGCGTGACACTAATAGCTATGTTGTTAATGCCGAAATATTCCCAAGAGATGAGGTCCTATTGTTACCAGGAAACTCTGGGAAATTACTGGTTAACCTACCTGATAGCCCACCTATTCACAGTCAATTTTTTAATAAAAGCTGGATCTCTGTAGAAAAAAATAGCGAACAAGTAAACGGTACTTTGTGGCTGTTTGATGAGAAAACCTCAAGAGTATCTAAACGCAATGTAATGATTGATAGCACCACCGGAGAAGTCGAAGGAATAGGCGACGGTGATTTCATTGTCAGCAGTGGTATTGACTCCCTGGTTGAAGGACAAAAAGTTCGCGCTTGGAAAAGAGAGAGAGGTATTTAATGAAACGTATTATTTTACTAGTAAGCATAGTGCTTAGTTTAAGCGGCTGTTTTTCTGAAAAGACAATGATAGTAGAAAAACCACTCTATGTTGAAACCTACACGGTGACCGAATCGGTAATTGTTGGAAAAAAATATTTTCAAGGTACGACTGTGCCAGCAGACCTATCTCCTCTGGCATTTAGAAGTGACGGAAAACTAAAAACCTTAGCCGTTAAGTCAGGCGATAAGGTTTCTAAAGGTGATGTTATTGCCACGCTTGACACCACTAGGATTGAGCAGCAGTTGCAAGAAACTAAAGTACAGGCTGAACTAGCAAACAAGCAATTTAATCGCGCCGAAACACTGAAACATAAAGGCATGATATCCAATGCTGAATACGACGAGTTAAAAGCGACTAAATCGTTGACCTATATACAATATCGAATGTTACAACAACAGATGAAACATGCTCAGCTGATTGCACCTTTCAATGGCACTGTTGCCGTTATCAATGCAGAGAATTATCAAAATGTTAATGCTCTCGAAACTATCCTCTCTATATACAGGGCCAATAGCACCTATATCGACATTCCCGTTTCAGAAACATTAATCGCCCAATTAAAAGCGTTACCCGATGCCCGAAAAGTAAAGGCGAGTATTCAATTTGCGGATAAATCTGGGGAATATCAGGCGAAGTTGAAGCTCTATTCAGGTGAGCCAATTCCTGAATTGAAAGGTTATTTAGCGCGCTTTGAGCTCACGG
>JBALXF010000188.1:0-6086 GCA_036961085.1 Psychromonas sp. | reverse complement strand
TGAACTCAAACCGAAACGTAGTTCCGCAGTTGATTGAAGTGTACGTGGTAGTATCTTTAAGCTTTTTACAAAAAATTACCTGAGCCATCTACATAAGCATGAATAACTATTGTTTAATATATCTATTATTTAAAATGCTATAGGGAAATTCAAGTACCAAGTAAATTCACCTTGCTCACTATCCAATCCCTGTGCAATACCCAATGAAGTCGGTATAGTCAGTGAATAGCCTAACTTTAACTCAGCTGTCAACTCAGTGCCGATCCCGATTAGTTGTTTAGGATCTTCACCTGAGTCCCAAGCTGCACCAGAATCTACAAAAACCTTGGCTGATAAATCCCCTAAGCCAATCGGATATAATCCCCAGTTTCGCTCTACACGCGCAAGCCAAGTATTTGCCTCTAAACGCTGCGTTGCATAATACTGACCACGCTGAACCGACTGAGGATAGCCTCGTAATACCTGGCGGTCACGACCAAATAAAGTCCACTCTTCTGCAGTTTCATGTCCTCCAAGGCGAAATTCTTTTGCATCTTGATCGGCATAACCAAAACCTAATCTGGCGGTTATAGTACTTCTGCCGAACAAGTCTAACGTGCCCAACCATTGCCCTTGATATTTTTGTCCTGAATAATCAGAGTTAAATAATTCATTCGTTTCAACAACTAAATCAACATAGTTCCCCCAACCTACTCCTGGGACATTCAAATAGTACTGGCGATTATCGAAGGTCAATGCAACACCAGCAAGTACTTCATCATAGGTTTGGAATTCACCAACATTTGAAAAGTCTGGTTGAGAAACTAAGCTTTCTGTATCCCAAACAGTACCGACATGAAACCTTAGGTTATCCTCCCACATCGCAAACATATTACGTCGCTGAATAGTGATGTTATCGTCTTCCGTTATACGGTAATCTTGCTGTCCATTTTCGCTAAATTTTTCAAAGTTATGGCCCCTTTTAAAATTCAGTTGCCAGCGATTATCATATTGATAAGCAAGGTTATAATTGCCTACTGAGTTATCAAAATCCCAGTCGGCGGCAATTTGGTAATTATGCCTTCCCAGTGCATCGGAGCCTGAAAATATAGCGCCGACTCTACTACTGACATCATCAAACCAAAGAAAAGGTAACCAAGTGCGAGGACGTAAAGTTGACCAAGCGCTATAGGGCTCAGGCTCGGATTTAGCGGTAACTTGCTGGACTGCATCGGGGTAATCGTAGCGCCCTTGTTTACTGCTAGTGGCGAAGCTTGATAATGTGTGTGGCTTTTTGATCGACCGTAAAACATAGCCATCACTCTGATAAGCCTGATAAACCAAACCTAAATCGGCTTGCCAGTGTGGCTGGAAAGCCCCCCCTACTTCTTGAGTCCATTGCTTAATCTGTTTAATGCTTGGATCTAATACGAATATATTATAAATACCATCATAATCGGCACTAAAAATTATTCGCCCATCGGGTAAAAATGCTGGTGCGTTTTCGATAGCTTTAGTATCTGTTAGTGCTTCCCAACTAACTTGATTAGTCGCTGTTGTATCAATAATAAAACGCTCTAAGTTCCAACCTTGCTGTGGGCGTTTCACAGAAGCGACAAGGTATTGACCATTTGCAGAGATATCAAAACCACCCAACACCACGTTTGTAGCACCTTGCCAGAGCAATTTTTGTGGTTTATTAGCTTGTGTGCTAATTATCCATAATTCGCTAATACCGTTTACTTTGCGACTCGCTATCAACTGCTTACCATTAGGCAACCAACGTAGCTTAGTAAAGCGCTGACGAGTCGTTAGGCGTTGCCAATTTTCATTTTTATACAAAAAAACATCATTAAGAACATGCCCATCGGCGTAATACATTTTTCGTGATACCGCGATTCCTGCATCAGGGTGCTCAGACATTGCTGTAATATTCTTGCTTTTACTTATTTGTTTCCAAGCGGCCTTATTTTGTAATGGCTTATCTAGTCTGTTTATAGAGGATCTATCCTCGCCATTACTGCGGTTAAGCAACAAGCCTAAACTTCCCGATGCTGTAGCTTGTAAATATATGCTTTTATCTAAATTCACTACATTTGTCTGTGCTATTTTGTTCCCATCAATTTGCTCAGAAAAACGTTTGTTTAAGTAAACTTGATAGTCAGACCATAAAACCAAGAAGTCTTTATTAAAGGCTTTTTCAGCCGAGCTATTGAGCAAAAAATATGGCAGTAACTTACCACTGTAATCTTGTAAAAATAGCTGTAATTTTTCATCACCATAGGTTTCGCTCAGATATTCGATAAAATAAGCGCCATAAAGATAATAATAACCGAAAGGTAACTCCCGTGTTGCTACAACTGCTTGTTGTAAATCTTTAAGGCCTTTGCTTAACACTTCCATACGCATTTGCATGGCGTAATTTGAGCTCTGTAAACGTCCATATCCAAGTGCTTTGTCAGTTTCTAGGTAAACCGCTAAACCTTCTTTAAAAACCGGAGGAGTCAGAACATGTGGAAACAAGAATAGATTACGACCGAAAACATAACGTAAGTTAGTCACGACGCCTGAAGATAACTCCATTTGCATTGTATGAGCATATTCATGACGAATTAATAGGTGTAACCATTCATCGTTTGCTTCTAAATTATCAACATCTTCGGGTTGACGCATATACAAACGAATTTGCGCAAAGGGGATCGGGGTTGCCCAGCCATTAGAAGTATCGTAGTCGTCAACTAAGACTATCTCGGTTCGCGCATTCGGGGAGTAAGTAAAAAAAGGTAATAACTCACTGTGCACACGTTCAGCGATATCTAATGCACGTTGTGCCGTTTCTTGGTTCGCTTCTAGGTAACTAATGGTGAAATGTTGAGAGTCTTGGCTAAGCCAGATCTCACCACGTTGATCCCAAGCAACTGGCGTCGCATGGACAAGATTTCCCCCTAGCAACAACATAAGGCTAATGCTAACCAGCACCCAATAACATTTACTTTTCAGCACCCTAGCTAGTCCTTTGTTTAAATCACTAGTTTATATTTTAAGTATTGTGCAAATTAGAAAAATTGATAGCCTGCAATGTGTGATGTAGTTGGGAATATAAAAACTAAGCTAATGAATAATTATGCTAATTAATTATTCATTAGAAAGGATTAACGACTAACAAATGCCAAAGTGATTACTCTAACATTTCTAACACATTGTTGAGTGCTTCAATAAAACGTTGCGCTTCTTCAAGCGTATTATAAATAGAAAATGAAACGCGAACCGTTCCATTACAATTAAGCTCGGACATTAGTGGCATCGCACAATGACTACCACTGCGAACAGCAATGCCCTGCGCATTTAATAACATAGCGATATCATTAACATGCTCCCCCTCGATACAAAAACTCAATGCGCCTGATTTTATTGCGCCTTGATTAAAAACCCTTACCGAAGGTATTTGTAATAATGCCTGCTCTGTAAATTGCAGCAACGCTTGTTCGTGCTCTAAAAGCGCATTGCGATCATAGCTATTGAGAAAGTCTATTGCAGCACCTAAGCCTATTACGCCTGCAATATTAGGTGTACCTGCCTCGAACTTAAACGGCAGAACGTTATACTCAGTTTTACTAAAACTCACTGATTTAATCATTTCTCCACCACCTTGCCATGGCGGTAACGCTTCTAAATATTGTTGTTTTCCGTAAAGGATCCCAACACCCGTTGGCGCAAATAATTTATGCGCCGAAAAAACATAAAAATCACAATTAAGATCTTGCACATCAACGGGCACATGCGCGACTGACTGTGCGCCATCAACAATCACTTTTGCTCCGACTAAATGCGCGAGTTTGATCATATTTTTAATCGGGTTAATAACCCCTAACGCATTGGAAATATGAGCAATAGAAACAATTTTTGTTTTGTCACTTAGTAATGCTTGATAAGCATTTAAATCTAACGTTTGCTGTTCGGTCAGTGGGATAACCTTTAACACTATGCCATGTGAAGCAACCAACATTTGCCAAGGAACAATATTTGCGTGGTGCTCTAAGGTACTAATGACAACTTCATCTCCAGGGTTAAGCTCAGTAGCAAGTACATTGGCCAATAGATTCAGTCCTTCGGTTGTGCCTTTGCTATAGATAACCTCTTTGCTACTGGATGCGTTAATAAAGGTTTTAACCTTTTCACGTACTGCTTCAAATGAGCTAGTTGCTCTATTACTTAACTCATGGCTAGCACGATGCACATTGGCATTATCATTGCTGTAGTAGGCACAAACAGCATCAATCACTGACTGTGGTTTTTGTGTTGTCGCTGCATTATCTAAATAGACTAAAGGGTGATCATTAATTGTCTGATGCAAAATAGGGAAATGCTGACGAATTTGATAAACACAAAAACTAGAATTAGACAAAATTGGCTCACTTTGATTATTGGTTATTAATTTACTGATTACTGATTATAAAAGATAAGTTGATTTTTGAGGGGACTATTCTTAGTTTTAATTTAGCTGCTTGTTATACAAACAGCTAAATTAACAAAATAAGATAATAAATTAACCGTTACGGCCTTCAACCATCAAACGCTTCATTTCCGATACCGCAGATGCAAAACCATCAACAACAGCACGTGCAACAATTGCATGACCGATATTAAGTTCGATGATTTCAGGTAATGCAGCAATCGGCTTAACATTATGATAATTCAAACCATGCCCTGCATTCACTTTAATTCCAGCTTGGTGTGCGTAAGTTGCCGCTTTGGCAACACGCTGCAGTTCAGCTTCTTGTGCTACTTCAGATTCAGCATCTGCATATTGCCCAGTATGTAACTCAATATACTCTGCACCGGTTTTAATCGCGGCATCAATTTGTGTATTTTCAGGATCAATAAACAAAGAAACCTGGATACCAGCGGCATTTAATCGGCTTACTGCTGATTCAATTTTAGCAAATGAACCGACAACATCTAACCCGCCTTCAGTGGTTAGCTCTTCACGTTTTTCAGGTACTAAACAAACAAACTGAGGTTGAGTTTTTAACGCGATTTCTACCATTTCATCGGTAACCGCCATTTCTAAATTCATACGCGTTTGAAGAGTCTGTGCTAAAACACTAACATCACGATCGTTAATATGACGGCGATCTTCACGTATATGGATAGTAATACCATCTGCACCAGAACATTCAGCGATAGCCGCCAAATGAGCAGGCTCTGGATAACAAGTTCCACGTGCGTTACGTAATGTTGCGATATGGTCAATATTGACGCCAAGTAAAATCTTGCTCATTGATAAATGTTCCCTTTAATTGGTTATTTAGCGATTTAGTTATCTAACTATTTAGTCACAAAAAGTGCGCGACTATGTAATGGTTTACCACCTAATAGATGGGCTAGTGCTTGCCGACAAAATCGTTTTGCCGCCTTTAATACATGATCGCTGGAAAAATCACGTTGTGCAATCGCGATTATTTCTGAGCCCTTATAAACATCATGTCTTTTATGTATTGCCTGTTTAGCAAAAAAACCCGACTGTTGCTGATATTGATAATCATAACCCGCCTCAATCAGATCTCCACTATAAACATCTTGTTCGAAATTAATACCGTAACCCAATGTTTCTATCAGTGTTAACTCAAAAATACGCAAGGATACTTGGGGGTCTTGGTCTCTGGCAATAGCTAATAAGGTCTGTTGATAACATTCAAAAAGACCATCGCAAGCAGTTTCGGCGTGTAATAATCGATACAGTAGCTCATTGATATACATTGCAATAAAAAGACGATTGCCAACAAGAGGAACGACTTGGCTTTTAGCTTCAAGGGATTTGATGGTTTTTAAATTACTTCGACCAAAGTAACTAACCTGAAGTAGAGTGAAAGGTTGTGCCATGCCGCGTTTCATACGCGTGCTATTGCGACCACCTTTAAAAACCAAGCTAACTTTACCGACATCTTCGCAAAAAAGGTCAACCAACTGACTGGTTTCACCATAAGGGCGACGATGTAAAATAAAGGCATTGTGGCACTCGATTGACATTAGCGACCCTATGCAACTATCAGATGGGAATAAAAAATATTAGTGTTAATTTCCCATGCTAAACATGGGAAATTAAC
>JBALXF010000187.1:0-6086 GCA_036961085.1 Psychromonas sp. | reverse complement strand
TTATTGTAAATTTCTCCATTCCATTTGCCGTTATCCAATAAGCTTGACCACATATTCTTATAATACCCTTCAGGATGCTGCCCAGATGATAGTATGCTTGGGTTTTGGCCTAATACATCTTCATTGTCATAACCTGTAATGCGAGAAAATGCTCGATTGGTACGAATAATGTTGGCATTGGCATCACAGATAAAAATGGCTTCACTCGATTCAAATGTTTGAGCTGCGAGACGTAATTCCGTTTCTGCCTGTAAACGTTCACTGATATCGCGGATAAAAGCAGTAAATAAGGTACCGTGTTCAGTTTTGATTGGCGCTATATTGATTTCAATGGGAATAGGGTGACCTAATTTATGCGTCGCCGTTAATTCTAATCGTTGGTTGATTACCGGAGATTGTTGCGTGTCTAGATACTGTTTCATACCTTTAGCATGTGCGTGACGTTTATTCGGTGAAATAATAAAATCTGCTAAGTTCTTTCCAGCAATTTCGTCGTAGGTCCAGCCAAAAATAGTTTCTGCTACTTGGTTGTAATCTAATACATTGCCTTGCTCATTAATGGTGATTAATGCATCTAGAGAAGCTTCCAATATGGCATTATTTTTAGCTTGATTACTCTCTGCAATCTCAGTCATTTTATTTTTACTGGTTATGCTATCGGAGAGCTGTTGATAGTTGCTCGCTAATGTCGAAGACATCTTATTAAAGGCTCTCGCCATATCAGCTAATTCATCGGAGCCACGTACTTTTATTTGTAGACCTGGACCTTGTTGGGCAATATTTTCTGATGCCACTTTGAAATCCTGTAATTGTCGGGTAAGAAAGGTGCCGAGTAAAAATGACAAAATGATAACTAGAAACACTTCAATGCTGGCAATAACGATGATCCAAGCTTGTGCTTGAGATAGAAGGGACTCGATCGCTGTCGTTGATAAGCCCATGTCTACAACTCCGTATACCTGTCCCGCTTCTATAATTTCAAAGCGAGTGTCAAACACGCCATCTGTAACTTTCCCAAGCTCTGTATCTAAATTGGTTGATAAATTTAAACTGCTAAGATCCCCTCCCTCTGCAAGCATAAAACGCTTATTACTGATCCGTACGTAAACAATATCGGGTGTTGCTAATGCGTTTTCAACAATACTTTCAAGTGTGGCAAGGTCAGTGGAAAGTACCGCATTTTTAACCGATTGGACAAATAGTGTCGAGGTTATTGCCGCACGTTGCTGTAATTGCTCTTCATTGGATTCACTGAGAAAGTTGATCATACTGAGCACTAGGACTATCAGTAAAATAGACTCAATTAGTGCAATAGAAAGGATAGTCTTTAAACGAAAGCTCATATTAAACTCTTATTTTTCAGAAAGTTGTTTAAGTTTTAGGTCTCTAATATCATTCCAGTCAGCGTCTTCTGCATGTTCAAATCCTTGAATATTAATATTGCCCAATAGTTCTTTTCCTGATGCTTGTTGCTGCATCTCTATGAGTGCTTTCGATAGGCTGTCACGATCAGCTGCTGTTACCCTTGAGTGGGTTGCAATTGCATGCGGTGTATAACCCGCAGTTGTCCATAATATTCTCAACTGGCTTCGAATATCTGGATCAACGTTGTTAAAGGTGCGTACCACACCACCACCTGCAGGAAAAATGCCTTTGGCAACAGAGCGGTATACCGAGTCATGTGAAGAGACATATTCGGCGCTAAAATTGACTTGCTCTGATTTCAAATCTGCTTGGGTTAATATAGTTGCAGCAAAGGCTGCAGGTGCTGGAAATGCCAAGGTCTGATTCTCTAAATCCATTAAGCTATTAATTTTACTATTTTTGGCAACAACTAGAATCCCTTTGATTTTTTTGTCACGTGCCTTGGCCAATGCCTGATAACCGGCTGTTTGATTAAATACGATATAGTGATAAGGATTCATATAGGCAATGTCATATTCGCCAGCCGCTAAGCGTTTTTCAAAGGTTGGGATATCTGGAGCGGTTACAAAGTGGATCTCAATACCGCTTTTTTGGCTTAGTTCATTGACAATCGGAGTCCATAATTTAGTCAGCTTGCTCGCTGATTGTTGCGGTACAACAGCAAAAGAAAGGCTTTCTATAGCCAAACCGAGATTGGCATAAAATAAAAAACATACGGTAAAAAATTTATTTTTCATCATAATTCCCTATATGACGTTATTTTAATATGGCAGTACATAACTTTTATAATCAGTAAGTTATTAAAATAATGACATCATATCTTTATTAATTTCATTTATCTAAATTAAGCATCACAGCGCTCGATTAAAATCAGCATTGCATCATCTAATGGTCGAGATCCGGTTAATTTATCAAATGTATTCATTACCTCTTGTAGCGCCTGTTTAATAGGTAGTTTTAAGGTCGTCAACAGTGATTGGTTGATACTGTTCTCCAGTTCGTTTCGGGAATTGTTATCTGTTGCAGAGTCAAATAAACCATCCGTAAAAAGTGCCAGTCTTTGACCTTGTTTTACACAAATATCGGTACTCTTATATTGTGAATCAGCAAGTAATCCTGGCAAAATACCGGTCACGGGAACAGTTTCTAAACACTGTTGCGATATAAGCAGTGGGGCTGGGTGTCCTGCCGTAGCGACACTTACTTTACCATCGACTGATAATTGCAATGAACAACAAGTGAGTGTGATTTGTGAAAGCAGGCTGTCATTCATGGCACAATTAGATATTTGCTCAAGTATGCTTGCCGGACCTTTATTGGCTTCCATTGCTTCCAATAATCCATGTATATAACCGCCAAATGCATGGGAGAAAAATTTGGCACTATCATCATGTCCCATAATATCGGTTAATATTATTTGGCTCATTGATGAAAAATCTTTATGCAGCAGAAGATCTCCTCCTCCTGAGCCCGTATCTCTACTTGCAACCTGCAGGCGCCAACCATTACTGGTTTCAGGTAAACTTGGTTTTAAAGATGCTGCAATATTTTTATCAACACGCTGTGTAAGTTGCTGGTAAACTTGAGTTGTTCTTCCTAATACACGTTGAACCGTGGCTAATAATTGGGTTTTATTTACCGGTTTTAATAGGTAGTCATCAATGCCCAGATCGTTAGCCTGTTGCTGTAATGCGAGGTTATCTTCGGCGGTTAAAAAGATAAAAGGAATAAGTTTACTGTTGTTTTGCTGATTTATTTTTTTACGCAGTGAAAGGCCATTCATCTCTGGCATTCTGATATCGGAGAGTACTAAATCAATATTGTGATCATTAAGTTGCTGCAATGCTTGGTAACCATTCATTGCAGTCAACACATGATAGTCTTGCGATAAATATGCGCGGTATAGGGCGAGTAAACTACTATTATCTTCCACTAGCAATATGGTATTTTGCTTTTGATATTTAGGGTATGACCAATGCAGTCTGAGCTGGTTTGGTTGTTCATTCTCACCTGCGGTATAGATTAGTTTGTCACATTGTCCATATAATAACGCGACTCCTCTGCCACTCTCAATCTCAGTAAAGTTAAATAGTAAGTTATCATCATGATGTTGTGCGAGATCCCATGCACCGCTGTCATCAAGTATATCTAGCCACCACTCGCTATCATTACTAGCAAAGCTGATGCTGATTTCAGTTGCTTTGGGCTGTGCATGCAAAATCAGATTGGTAACGGCTTCTGAAAGGCATAGTTGCATGCGTTGACGAATTGCCTGATCAGCAACAGATTCATCTATTATTTGTGCCAGTGCATGACGAAATTTTCCAGGCGTTTCCAACCCAAGTTGTTCTTCTGATGTAAATAATAGAGTATTCATGGCTTAGACTTCCAAGGTCAATAGGTGATTCTTATTAATAAATTTTTTAAGTGGGTGGGCAATCCAGCTAAATCTAGCTTCTAATTTTTGTACCGTACGTAGCAATTCATTTTTTAACGATGGATTATCTCGGTCATTAAATACACAGCCTAAAAGCTTGGCATTACTTGTGTTTAGTTTGTTAACAGCGCTAGTGACCATGGCTTCTCTGGTTTGCCCTGCAAGTACTGTCAATATTGCACCGTCACAGGCTGCAGCAATACGCTCGGCTGGAATATTTCCAGCATTGATACGATTAAGTGGTGATGTATCAATAATGATGCAATCAAATTGCTGCGTCCATTCACTAATACATTGCTCTAATACACCGAGCTCACGCAGTTTGATGATATTTTCGCGTTTTTGTGGCGCCGTAAGCCCAGTCATAACATGACTATTTTGATTTGCTGTTACTAATTTTACGGAACTGAAAATGCTGCTACTTAGTTTAGCAGGTAGTTTTTTTGTTACAGCCAGTGTTTCTGTTTCAATATCTAATAAGCCCTGTAGAGATGGCTTATATAGGTTGAGGTCTACCACTAATGTTGAATGACCCGCCATCAAATGTCGCTCTGCTAATGCCAGAGCAAGACTGGTTGTTCCCTCGCCTTCGTTGGCCGAGCAAATTGCAATAGTGCGCTTAGGTGCACTAAATATTTGTGAATAAATTTGTTCAATTTCAATGTTTTGATAAGGAATGTTCATCGTATTTATGTCCATTTTATCGATCATTTTAAAGCAATCCAAACAATGCAATGATGGTGACAATTTGAAATACATCAGTGAGACCAGCACGAAATCTTTCATAAGTACCATCACTTCTATAAGGAATATAGATAGTGTCACCCGCACGTAAAACGGGTAAATCTTCAAATGTAGCGTTACGGCTAAAATCTTTTAGATCAAATCTACGCGCCTGATCTTTACAGCAAGATAGATTTACTACGGTAATATTTTCTATATGAGCATCAGCAACAGTACCTCCCGATTCAGCTAATAAATCGAGCAGTGTCATAGTGTCATCGAAACGATAGCGACCCGGTTTATTGACTGCGCCTAAAACACGTACCGTACTTTCTTTAGATTGATCTAACCAGATGCGGTCTTTTTCCGGAATATAAATAGTGTCACCGGTTTGTACATCAGGTAATAAGCTGTCGTCTCCTGTTTCAAAATATAAAGCGAGATCTAATTTACTCACCTCTTGGGTTCTATTATTACGGTGATTGATACGAATATTACGTAGATCTGCTTTATCAGTTGGGCCATCAGCTGCTGATAAAATATCTAGAAAATGCATCTCATTGGAAAACATATAACGACCAGGTGAGCCTACTTGACCAAAGATATAGATAGATTTATCAGATGCTTGGCGAACCCATTGCGCTTTGTTATCACTTGGATCCTGTGGTAAATCATGCACCATGATAGTACTACCTGCTTTAATCGCTGGTAGTGCTCGATCAGGCTCTCCATTTTTGATGAACGCATTTAAATCAAAGTCATGAGTCTTAGTGGTACCGTTAGCCTGAGGGATAACAATTTCAATATTATTGGTATCTGCACGCTGTGTTGGACCACCAACATGGGCCAGTAAATCCATCAATGACATTTCATCTGACCATTCGACACGACCAGGTCTAACTACTGAACCTAGCACTCTCACTGCACGGTTAGGGGTAACTTTGAGCCAAGATTTTTCATTCATATCGGTTTTTTCAGGAACAAAAATAGCATCACCTGCTGATATGCTTGGTACTTTGTTGGTTGTACCTTCGGTATAAGCTGTTAAATCAAAAGCGACGATGCTGTTATCTGCTTTAATAATTCGGATTTGGCGTGATTCTGCAAAGCGTGTTGGGCCACCCGCATTGGCAAGGATATCCATAAAACCAATGCCATCTTTACCTTCATAAGCGCCTGGTTTTGCAACTTCACCCATCACATATACCATATGCTTACCAGACTTTATCTCTTCTTCTTGCTTAGGTACAAAGATGGTACTGCCAGGTTCAATATTAGGTAAATATGCCTCATCACCTGAATCAAGATATTCTTTTAGGTTGAAAAGGGTGGGTGTACCCTCTGTAATCACGCGGATTTTTTCCACACCTGCGTAACGTGTTACCCCGCCTGAGCCCATTAACAGATCCATAATATCCATTGACTCTTTATATGCGAAACTCCCTGGACTGTTAACTTCTCCAAAGATTTTGATAGCTTGCGTATCATTGGCTGAATTACC
>JBALXF010000186.1:0-6131 GCA_036961085.1 Psychromonas sp. | reverse complement strand
AAAGATTTTGATTTAGCAGAAAAGATGGAGCAGTTCTCGCAACAGTCTTAGGTTTTTTAGTTAACTCTGATAGACTCAAAAAACCTTATTTTAGACCTATCACTTGGTGCCAAATTTTGCATTCTTCTTCTCAATTCAAATTCATTCTATTAGCAGTTATATCCGCGAGTTGTATGGGCACAATTGGTGCCTTAGCACGTTATGCCAATTTACCCGCTGAGCAGATTACCTTTTATCGTTTGTTTTTAGGTGCAATATGTTTGTTGTTATATATGGTTTTCACTGATAAAAGTGGGCAGATTTTACATAGACCGAGTAAACGGACCTTCATCAATGGGGTAATGCTAGCTGGGTTTATGGTGTTTTATATTCAAGCGATGAATTATACCAGTATGGCAAATGTAGTGATGTTGGTTTATTTAGCACCATTATTAAGTGCTGCGGTTGCGCATTATGTTTTCGCTGAAAAGTTAAAAGTTGCTAACTTGCTAGCAATTGCGATGGCGTTACTTGGTTTTGCGATGGTAATGCAATTCTCGATCAGTTTGGATACTGATGGCGATGAATATATTGGTATGGTATACGCCATACTTGCTCTGCTTAGTTATAGTGCATTTATGCTAATGAACCGCAGGCCTAGTGATTGTAGTGAGTATCATAGTACTCTAGTGCAATTGTTAGCAGGTGCACTGTGTTTGTTACCCTTCGTTTTAGCTACGCCACAAATCCCCACTGTAGAGCAAAGTCTGTGGTTATTATGTATCGGTTTTTTACCCGGATTTATAGCTATATTATGCGCCGTTAAAGCATTACGTCATTTACCTTCAGTAACCTTTGGTACCGTCGCCTATATAGAGCCTATTGTAGTCGTTGCACTCGCATGGTGGTTATTCTCTGAAACCTTGAACCTATTACAATTAACAGGGTGTTTATTGATTATTTTAGCTGGAATAGGACAGGGGATTTTAAGTCAAAACAAACCTAAAAATTAAAGCATAACAATAATTTATCATGCTTATGCACTTAACTCAGGTAAAAATGGAAAACAATTTAAATCCTTAAAAATCAAAATATTACAATCTCCAACCACAGAGAACATCGAGAGTCACAGAAAAAATATAATTTAAGTATAATTATTTTTTCTCTGTGTAGTGCGCAGCACCTCTGTAAATGAACTCAAACCGAAACGTAGTTCCGTAGTTGATTGAAGTGTGCGTGGTAGTGTCTTTAAGTTTTTTACAAAAATCATCTGAGCCATCTACATAAGTATGTAATTTAATTGATTGCAGCTTTGATGCTGAAAAATCAAAGCTGATTATTCAATTGAATATTGATCTTAATTAACTAATAGATGATAACATTTGTTGAATGATAATCATTTGCATATTAGAATGCGTTTTTTTATCTGGTATCGTTTTATGTCCCGTATATTGGTTGTTGATGCAGATCGTCAGTTATGTGAATTGCTTGCTGCACTACTAACCGCAGAAGGCTACCATGTTGAGTGCATACATTGTGGCGAACAAGCATTAACTCACATCCAACAACACCCTATTGAACTTGTTATTCTAGACACTATATTGCCTAACATTAATGGTTTGCAGATAGCGCGACGAATTTGTCAGCGCTTTGCCACGCCTATTATTATGTTAAGTGCTGCGCAGGACCAAGAATCGATATTAAAAGGCTATCAAGCTGGAGCAGATCAATACGTTACGAAACCTCTTAATAACAGAGATCTATTAACGCGTATTAAAGTTATTTTACGTCGTGTCGGGCTAGAAAAGTTACGTCATAGTTTAGTTGACTCAATAGCTAATACTGACATTAGCGATCAACTGTCGCGTATTCAATTGACCACTACTGAAAGCGAGTTACTTGAATATTTGATCAAACAGCAGGGGGTGGTTGTATCTAAATCACAATTACAATGTAAAGTGCTAAGAAAAGAGCTCTGTCCTTTTGATCGTAATTTAGATATGCATATCAGTAATATTCGTCGCAAAATGGTCCAAGCGGGTTTATCTAAGCAACATATCAAAACCGTGCGTGGCCAAGGTTATATTTATCTTAAAATAGTGAAAGCAGCTTAGCTGAGTTTGGTCATATAGAAATAGATATTTTTTCAGTTTAGGTGAACAATCAAAAGTAGTTTATTGTTTCAATAATTACTTATTTCATCAATACCTCTTTAACTCACCAACTTTAAATCCTTCTCAGATATGCCTATCTAACCTATTAGGTTATAACTCCATTTACTCCCCTATTATCTAAACCCGTATTCAAATCGATCAAGCCTGTATATTTACATTAACTTTACGAATGTAAAGAATGTAAATTACATGCATTTGCAAATGATAACCATTATCATCCCGTCTCTACTATGAACTCAGTAATGCCTTTGCAAGGCAAAAAGCCAGCACTCTAGACTGGTTAAGCTGAAAAATTATGATAATGGAGTAAAGGATAATGTTTTCAAAAAGTCAGTTGGCTTTAATCATCGCTACAATTCTCGCATCACCGGTAATGGCTGAAACAGAAAAAACAGATGAATATATGGTCGTAACGGGGCGCGATCACGGCTATAAGGCTGACACTAACTCAAGTTCAATGCGTATGGAAATGACACAGCTTGAAACACCGGGACAAGTTAGTGTTATTGACCAGCAACTGATTGATGAACAACGTGCCAGTACTCTTGGTGATGTTTTGCAAAATGACTCGAGTGTCTCTTCAGGCGGAACCAGTCGTAACCGTGAGGTTTTCTATTTACGTGGCTTTGAGTTAGACAGTGGCAGTGGATATTTACGTGATGGCAAGCAGCATTGGTCCCATTACCGCCAACCGATTGAATTGCTAGAGAGTGTTGAAGTCCTTAAGGGACCTTCAGGGCTTCTATATGGTCAGTCTGGCCCCGGTGGTCTGGTTAATATGGTCTCTAAAAAACCGACCTATGATACTCAAATAAGTATCAGTCAAGATATAGGATCTAATAACAACACTAGAACGACTGCTGATGTCAGTGGATCATTAAACGATGATCAAAGTTTACGTGGTCGCATGATTGTTTCTAAACAGAATTATGACTCATGGCGCGAATATGGCGATGGTAGTTCACCTTCAACTGAACGTTTCGTCGGTGGCGTATTTTTAGATTACGATCTTAATAAAGATGTGACAGTGTCTTTTCATTATGACCGTACAGTTGATGACGGTGGCGTAGACTCGGGCGCCTTTATCAAAAATGGAGAAGTGATCGGAGGTGATAAACAAATTTGGGACGCGCAGTGGTCGAACATTGACAATGATGTCGAGAATATCGGTGTTGGCATCGATGCTCAATTAAATGATGTTTGGCGTGTTAATGCTTCATTTAATCACCAAAATTTTGAGCGCCATGATATTGAAAGTTTCCCTGATGAACATTCATATAACCCTGCAGACAGTAGTTATAGTCAAGGCGGCTCAGACCGCTATGATCATTGGGTATTTCAAACTGCCAGTGTTGACTTAATAGGTGAATTTGATGGGTTAGGTGTGCAACACCAAATGTTATTTGGTGGTAACTGGTTAGGATACAGTTATGACCGATTACAGTATTCAATAGAAGATTCAACAGGCACAGTCGGAGGCTCCACTCCTGATCCGGTTATAGGCACCGACCCTTATGAGTCAAACTCAGCCTATGATACGTGGGGATTCTACGCTCAAGATATGATGACGCTTAACCAGCAATGGCAGTTATTAGCTGGTCTACGTTTTGATCGTAAAGTCGAAGAGGGTTTAGCTGAAGAAGCCTGGTCACCAAAATTTGCAGTGATTTACCACCCATCAGAAAATGGCTCTATTTATGCCACTTATTCTGAGAGCTTCTTAGCACAAGGAAAAGTGAATGGTGATTATGTTAATGACGGCGAAATTTTGGATCCTTTACGCGGTACTTTATATGAAGTTGGTACTAAGTGGGAATTGCTAGATAGCCGACTATTTGTATCGGGTGCACTGTTTGAAATTGTTCAGGATAACTCAACGGTTATCGTTGATAGCGGCGATCAAGATGAAGTTACACAAGCTGGTGAAAGGGTCCATCGAGGTGTTGAGCTTGCGGCTCAAGGCTTTATTACATCGCAGTTATCAATGAGTGGTACGGCTACTTACTTAAATGCAGAATACACTCGTGATGATAATTACCAAGGTAATCGCCCCGCGGATGTTCCAGAGTTTGCAGCTAGTTTATGGACTCGTTATGCGATGACCAATAATACTAACCTGAACTTAGGTGCCATTTATGTCGGTGAGCGCTATGGTGATAATGCCAATACCTTCGAAAAAGATGCTTATACACGTTTTGATATAGGTTTAGCACATACGATTAAATACGACGAAAACCTTCAGATTATTGCGCGTCTTAACATTGAAAATCTATTCGATACAGATTATTTAATGGGCGGCGGTTCAACCAAAGATGATTACTTAACTAATGGTGCATCAAATGTTGTGATCGGCGAGGGGCGTAACTACATGGCAACACTGCAAATTAAATATTAATCAACCAATATTTAAGTAGGGGAAATTGAGTCTTTCCTCTACTTAATAAAATTCAGAAATTAATATTACTTACAATTCACACTCTTACTATTTGATTATAACTATGACTTTAAGAAATAAAATACTGCTCTCGGTGCTGCTATCACAAACCGCATTTGCAGGCTTTACAGTTAATGCCGCGAGCTTAGAGGCTGCACAAAAAATTGAAAGCAATACCAATAGAGCATCTGCTCAAAGCCAGCAGAGCATTAATAATAGTGCTGAAAAGACATTAAGCTATAAAGCCGATATTGAGCAACTGCAAGAACAGGTAAAAAACCTTGAGGTGTATCGTAATCACCTTGCTGCATTGGTTGATAATCAAAAACAAGAAGTGACCAGTATTGATCAACAAATTGAAGAGATTAAACAGACTCGTCAAGGTGTTGTGCCATTAATGTACCAGATGATTGATGGACTAAAGCAGATAGTCGCGAATGATAAGCCGATTCGTTTAAAGCAGCGTGAGCAGCGTATAGAAAAATTAGATAACATGATGGCAGTGGCAAATATCAGTGATGCTGAAAAGTATCGTCGTATTTTAGAAGCGTATCAAATCGAAATGGATTACGGCATTAAGCTTGGTCTATATCAAGATCAAATTAGTCTAAATGATCAGCAACAGATTGAAGTGGATGTAGTTTATCTGGGGCGTGTTTCTTTGATTGCCCGCAGTCTAAGTGGCAAACAATATTGGTCATGGGATGTTGCAAGCAAACAATGGCAAGCTATTGATAATCCAAATACTTCAGAGCTAGATAAGGCCTATGCAATGGCTTCTAAACAAGCAGCTCCAAGTTTGATTATCCTTCCTGTTTCACTGACCATTGCTCAGCAATAAGGCTCACCATAATGAAAATATCATCCTCGATCCTTAAGGTCTGCATGCTTGTTTTACCTTTATTGGCTGCAATAACACAAGTCCATGCTAATAATGATTTACTACAGCAAGCACAGACTGAAAATCAACAGCAAGCAGTACATAACATTCAACGAGAATCTGGCTTCAGCTTAACTGAAACTAGTTATTTAAAACAGAAAAGCGAATTAGAAGCACAACGCCAACAACTGCAGTTACAAACTGAGCAATTAAGCGAGCAGTTTAGTAATAACGAGAACCTATTAGCTACGCGTGAAGAGCAATTACGTTTAGATACCGGTAGCTTAGGCGAGTTATTTGGAGTAGTGCGTCAATCGGCAAAAGAGTTACAAAGTGAATTAAATACCTCTGTGATTAACCTTGACCGCGCTGAACATTCCAATGTTGTGGATCAGATTGTCGCAGCGAAAGTATTACCATCAATGTCTCAACTAACAGGATTATGGTTAAGCATAAGTGAGCAAATCCAAGCAAGTGGGGAGTTGGTTAAAACAAATGTTCGTTATATTAATGGCGAAGGCGTAGCAAGTGAAGTACCTGCGTATCGCATTGGTGCAGTTGGACTAATTGGCGAACAAGGCTATTTGAAATGGAAGACTCAAAGTAATGATACGACTGCTTTTTCAGTGGCTGATTACTTAAAACAACCTAAAGATGTTGCTAC
>JBALXF010000185.1:0-6164 GCA_036961085.1 Psychromonas sp. | reverse complement strand
GTACTTGTCATTATTTTAAGTGGGAAAATAATAGTTTAATTAAAGCTGATTCAAAGCTAAGCATAAAATACAGGATAAAATTCAAACAGGAAGATTATAGCCACAATAGAGTCTATGTTCACCCGGACGGGATATTAACATAGCTCGGCGTTTGAAGGAGGGAATTTTGCCAAGCTATGAGGTTTTTCACGAATTCAGCTTAATAAACAATCAATTTTCAGTCGGGCATTTTAGTTCTGCCTTTTAAGAAGTAATTGGCAAAAGCAAGTATCAAGCTGGCTAGCATTAATAATAATGACACTGCATTTATAACAGGTGTCGCCCCTTCTCGTAATCTATCGTAAAGCGTGATCGTCAATGGACTATCAGACCCGACTAACATTAAGGTGGTATTGAAGTTTTCAAATGACATTAAAAAGCTGATCACAGAAGCGCCAACAATTGCAGGTAAAAGGTAAGGAATGGTAATGGTACGTATTGCTTGAAATTTAGATGCGCCTAAGTTTAAAGCTGCTTCTTCTAAACTCAGATCAAAATTACGTAACCTTGCAGCGACAATCAATGTACAAATCGTGGTTATGAAAGCAAACTGCCCGATTACTACTAACACCAAACCCGGCCTAAGTATTTCAATATCAATCGCCCAGATTTCATCAAAATAATTAGCAATCGTAGAGCTCATAATTAAAATCGATACACCTAAAATCACCCCTGGTATTACTAAAGGTAAAAGCATCAACATATATAAGACATTTTTACCTGCAAAGGTTTTACGCTCGAACAAAAAGGCATTATTGACAGCTAAAGAGACAGCTAAAATGGTAGTACAAGTTGCAACTAAAAAACTGGTTGCTATCGATTCATATAATCGACGGTCATGAAATAAACCCAATTTTGGCTCAACATCTGAGAAGAACCAATCCCAAGTAAAGCCACTCCAAGGTAAAGAGGGGAACATACTGTCATTAAATGCAAATACTGCTACTACGATTAAAGGTGCCATTAAAAATGTGAAGAATATAAAAGCATATACTCTAAAGCTTATTTTAAATAATTTGGTCTGGGGAATCGATGGGATCATAAAGCGTCTCCTAGGACATTACTTTGCTAAATGATTGACGACTGAGTTTTAAGCCAAGCCACACTATCAATGAAGAGATGGATAATAACAACACGCCAAATGCTGAGCCTTGTTGCCAGTTGAAACGAGTAATAAATTGGGTAAATATTTGCTCGGTAAACCATAAACTTGATTTCCCACCCAACAGAATAGGTGTTAAATAGTTACCTAAAGTAAGCATAAATACCACGATACAACCAGATACAATAGCCGGTTTGGCATGCGGAACAACAATCTGCCAAAACACAGAAAATCCATTACCACCCAGGTCATAACCTGCTTCGATGTAACTATCATCAAGACTATCTAAGGTAGATGTCAAAGGAACAACCATAAACAACATGCTACTGTAGACTAAACCCAGCATGATAGTCGCATCTGTATAAAGAAATTCGATTGGTCCATCTACAAGACCGATATATTGTAAAAAAGAACTAAGCACACCACTTTCTCGTAGCAATATCATCCAACCATAGGTGCGTACTAGTTCACTCACCCAAAATGGAATTAAACAAAGCACAAACAACAAACCTTTAGCACGTCCTCTTAACATTTTTGCAATGTAATAGGAGATTGGAAAAGCAATGATTAAGGTTAATATAGTTGCAATTATTGACATAATTGCAGTGCGTAAAAAAGTATTCCAATATAAAGGTTCTTTGAAGAATTCGATAAAATTACTAAAGCTATATTCGTAGACACGTGGTGCGACACGCTCTTGCATAGAGATATTCAGCATTGTTAACTGCGGTAATATAACCAACAAAAACAGCCACAATAAAATAGGACAAAGTAGTAGAAATAAACCCAGCTTAATTGGCGTTCGTGAATTGGCTTTCGCAGTCATATTCATGAGGTTTGCTTCAGTTTTGGAAAGGTTTTAACTTGATCAGCAGGAAAGGATATTTGTAACCAGTCACCTTTTTTGAGATGCATAAATTGTGCTGTTTGCGGGAGTTTCACCTTAATCTCTTCATTAGAGTTACGCTCTTCTACCAAGAGTTGGCTATTTGCTCCATCAAATAAAATATTGTTAACTTTAACGTTTAATTGATTATCTTGTAGTGTCGTTGATGTGGTTTGTGAAATATGTACCGCTTCCGGGCGTATAAATATTTCCACTTCACTACCAATGATTAATGGTTTATCTACAATCAGATTTGAATAAAGAATCAAGCCTGTCGTTGTTTTCACTTTTAATGTTTCGGGTAAGACATCAATAACTTTAGCCGACCATTTATTACTGTCTCCGACAAATCCTGCTACAAAGGCATCATCTGGTTGGTAATATAATTCCTGTGGATCACCAACTTGATGAAATTTTCCGTGATTCATTACCGCAACTTGATCACTCATGACTAAGGCTTCCGATTGATCATGCGTAATATAAATAAAAGTGGTTTCGAACTCTTGTTGAAGTTTTTTTAATTCGACTTTCATATGTTCACGTAATTTAAGATCTAACGCACCTAACGGCTCGTCTAATAACAATACATCGGGATTTAATACCAAACATCTCGCAATCGCAATACGTTGTTTTTGACCACCGGATAACTGTGCTATCTGTTTTTTACCGCTGCCCGTAAGGTTTACCCGTGCTAAAACTTGCTCGACCTTGTGTTTTATCTCAACTTTATTGATACCTTGACGGTGTAAACCGTAGGCAATATTTTCTGCTACATTCATATTTGGAAAAAGTGCTAAATGCTGGAAAACCATATTTACCGGACGTTTGTTAGGCGCAACGCCAGTCATAGATTTACCCTTGATGATAATTTCCCCGGAAGTGGGATCATCAAAGCCCGCTAGCATACGTAATAGTGTCGTCTTACCGCAACCGGATGGGCCGAGTATTGAAAAGAAACTACCCTTCTTTATTGCAAATGATACATCGTCAACGGCAGTAAAATCATCGAATTGTCTGATGATATTATTGCATTGCAGATCAAATTCCACATTATTAAGCAAATTAATTCCTAGATATAAATTATTTATAGATGAGAGGTGGCTTCGATTGAAATGAAGAAACAAGGCGAAACTGCATTTAACTGACAGTTACGCCTTATAGATATGAAATGTGAAGAGGCTATTTAGCCGCTTTAATTCGATCTAATACTTTACCTTCGATCATTTCTAAACCGGCAGGTACTGGTGGGTACCATTTAATATTATCAACCGCTTCAGGAGAGAAACTTGCTTGATATTTCGCTCTTAATGGCGCGTTTACGAATTCATCCGCACCTTTAGAAGCGGTAAAGTTACCTGCAGAATCAGTGATCATTGCAGCAACTTTTGGTTGCATAACAAAGTTTATCCACTTGTAAGCGGCAGTTTCGTTTTTACTCTTACGCGGAATTGCAAAGGCATCAATCCAGCCTAATGCGCCTGATGTTGGTGCAACAAAGTTAATCGCTTTATTATCATCGTTTAATTGCCATCCACCAGCATCCCAAGCCATAGCAGCAACGGCTTCATTGCTACGCATTAGATTTTTCATTGCATCGCCGCCCGTCCAATAAGCTTTAACGTTGCCTTTACAAGCAATCAACTTCTCTTCGACTTGCAACATGATTTTCTCATATGCAGCCTCATCGCCATATGCGGCAAACGGGTCTAATCCCATAGAGAAAGCAAAAGCAATTAATGTAGGGCGTTTTAAACGATAGGTAACTTTGCCTTTGTAGGAATCATTACATAAGTCAGAATAATCTTTTACATCGGCAGCTTGCTCTGAGTTTACAATTAAACCTGAGGTACCCCAAACATGTGGAACACCATAAGATTTACCTTCATACATGGAAGATTCTAAGGTCGCTTCAAGCATGCTAGCAACAAATAATTTGCTATCAATTTTAGAAAAATCAATAGGTTTATAAATATTAAATTCAGCATGAGCACTAGCGATTCTATCTTGACTAGGTTGAACCAGGTCAAATCCACCACCACCCGTCGCAGAAAGTTTAGCAATCATGTCTTCGTTATTAGATTTAGTAACTTCGACATCTATCCCAGTTTCAGCTTTAAACATATCAACAACGGCTTTAGGTGCGTAACCACCCCAAGTTAATAAACGTAATGTTTCCGCATTGACAGATTGAGCTGTTAAACACAATGTAAAACCTACTGCTAATAGCGACTTATAATTTGAAGTATGCATTATTATCTCCATGGTTATCAGTTTGAATATCTAAAGGATAGTTCCATTAAATTAAAAGGAGACTATAGGCAATATTTATTAAACAAATATTACAAAAGTAACCTTTCTGTCAAAGACAAGACATACATCAACTAATTAATGAGATAACCCATGTTGATGCGCAATTATATTAAACCTCAAGGATTCTATCAGCTTAAACCTAAACTAGAAATTATTAAGCTGTTCTCTATCGAGATAATTTATCTTTATGAGTATTTATAGTACTAGTTAGATAGCTATTTATATCGTTACTACCTATAGGAAATTTGATTAAGAAGTCATCATAATATTAAGCACTTCATTACAGAAAGTTTTTAGCTTATCTAGTAAGTAGTTTATATATCTAATTCATCTTATCTCAAATAATGTGATTTAAGCCCACCAGCCTAATCATCGGGTAAAATATTTTTATAACTTTCATAACGTAATTTTATTTCACGAATATAGGTAACCGGCTCTTGCCCTCTTACATAACCATAACGCGCTTTAGCTGCATATTTGGGCTGAGATAGTAATAACATGGCATTTTCTACGTTGCCAAACCATACGTCACTCTTCCAGCCTTTTTGCTTAGCTAGGCGCATTGCATCTCTCACATGTTCAGAGCCTGCGTTATATGAAGCTAATGTAAACCAGAGCAGTTCTGGCTCAGCTATACCTGAAACAATCATGCGATCACGTACCCAATCCATATAACGCACCCCGGCTTTGATACCTTGCTCTGGTTGTTGTACATTTTTAATACCTAACTCTTTAGCGGTACGCGGCATTAACTGAAATAAGCCTAATGCACCACTCATAGATTTAGCTTTAGGATTAAAACGACTCTCTTGATGCATCTGCGAAACTAAAAGGCGCCAATCAAAATCATACTTTTCAGCATACTTTTTAATAATTTTATCGTAAGGAGATATGACACCAGATTCTATTTGTTGAACGTAATCTTCACGATGTAGTTCTAAACGCTTTATATTTTTGAAGTATTTATTGTAAATAACGTTGTAAAATAGACCCTTATAGTTTTTCTCTATGAATTTATCTACCTTCTTCAATAAATCAACATTGCCGCCACGTACAGCCCAGCTTTGCGATTTAGGCTCTCCTAGTGCGATTAATGATTGAATATCATCACGAAAACTTAATTCGATATCAACAATATGGCTGTCTGCAATTGTTGTGTCGTAATTACGCATTCCGACCTGATCGATAATATTTTCGGTTTCTTCTGTCTCGGATACAGGAAGCAAAGAAATAGAGGGTATTTGGGTTTGTAAATCTAACGCCGTTTGCCAATATGAACTTGATTCACGTAAGAAAAATCGATTATTAGCTAGTTCATCAATAGTTTCAATTTGAGGGTGAGATTTATGCGCAACTACGAGTTCAGAGGCATAATGATAAGGGCGAGAAAATGCGATGCCTTTCTCAATACGCTCAAGTGTTGGGGTGAGGAATCCTAAAGCAATGTCTGCTTTATCATCGAGCAAATAATCCAATAAAGAAACATTGTCAGGTGCGACGATAATTTCATAACGCAGATTATGTTGATCAGCAAAATGTTGGATTAACTCATAATGAAAGCCTAATAGCTGCCCACGCCAAATATAATATGAGGATAAGTTATTGCGTAGTACAAAGCGTACTTTATTAATATCAACAATATGTTTCCATTGATTGGTTTTCTTGGTAGTTGTTGTTTTTTTATCAGACAATTTATGCTGTTTAATGTAATCATTAAGCTGTGATAACAACTATTTATTATGAGGAGATAATGCCCAGCCTATATTATGTAATTCACTTGCTTGTAAACTGATTTTTAGATCGTCTCGATAAGCTAAGGCGGCTTCT
>JBALXF010000184.1:0-6237 GCA_036961085.1 Psychromonas sp. | reverse complement strand
GTAGAAACCACACCTGCTTGTTCTAGTAAAAAAGCTTCAACTTTAAGCGCATCATCGCGGGTTCTGTGAATATCCGTTCCTTCAACTTCCCAAACATCGACAAAAAATAATGGGGTATTTGAGTCAGGGAAGAAGCCTTGTTTGACATAACCAAAGCCAATAATAGAGGCAACAAATAGGGTCACAACAAGAGAGACTGTTATCCAACGGAAGCGTAGTGCGAGTAATAACAATTTTTTATATAACTGAAATAATGCACCAGCATAGGGATCTTTAACTTGTTCATCTCCCTCTACTTTTTTATCCGGTTTAATGAACATTGCACACAATAAAGGGGTTGTGGTGATCGCAGTAAACCATGACAGGCTGAGTGATATTAAAATTACCCAGAAGAGGCTAGAAGCAAATTCACCGACACTACTGACAGAAAAACCAATGCCCGAAAAGGCAACGATACCGATGATAGTACCGCCTAATAATGGCCAAATAGTTTGATCTATGGTTTCACCTGCTGCTTTGCTCGGATCCATACCGCCTTTAATGCGGACTAACATGCCTTCCGCGACAACAATGGCATTATCAACCAACATACCTAATGCGATAATTAACGCACCTAGTGAGATACGTTGTAGCTCCATTCCACTGAGTTGCATTATCCAAATGGTGCCCGCGACCGTAATCAACAACACCGCACCAATAATTAATCCAACTCGAACGCCCATAAAAAATAGTAGAACCACGACTACGATAACTAATGCTTGTACCACGCTGATAATAAAGCCATTAACTGAGTTATCAACTTCAGTCGGTTGGTCGTAAATAGGCTGTAATTCCATGCCTAATGGGGTTATTGGTAATAGCTCTTGAAAACGCTTGGTTAAACGTTCTCCCACGGCAACGACATTGACTCCCGGTTGCATTGAGATACCCAGGGTTAATGCAGGTTTACCATTTCTGTAATAAAGAAATTCTGGTTGGTCGTTATAAGCACGCTGAATAGTGGCAATATCTTTTAAGCGAACTAGTTGTTTATTGCTACTGGAAATAAGTACTTCACCTATCTCTTGCACTGATTTAAATGCACCAGTAGGGTGGATACGAATATACTCATCTTCTATTCTGAGGTTCCCTGAAGGCGCTGCAACATTTTGTGATTGTAAGACTTGTGCAATATTTTGTGGGCTAATACCTAGCTCAGCAAGCTTAGTACGAGATAGAAAAATATTTACTTCTTCTTTTTGCTCGCCACCTAATACAACTTTCCTGACACCATCAACTAATACTAATTGTTTTTTTAGCACATCAGCAAAATCTTTTAAATCACGGTAGCTATAACCTTCACCGGTTAAACTAAGGTATAAACCATATACGTCTGCATAAGTATCAACAATAATGGGAGGCATTGCGCCAGGGGGAAGTTTATGCTCCATATCCGCAATTTTACGTCGTACTTCATCGTAGATGCCGGGCATTGAATCTAGTTTGTATTTGTCTTGAAACTCAACAGTCACTTCGGAATAACCTGGGCGATTAACCGTCATTTTTAAGCGTTTTAGTTGCTCCATCTGCTGCAGTGCATCTTCCACATGGAAGGTAACTTCAGCTTCTACTTCATCCGCTGTTGCCCCCGGGTAAAGGGTGATTACTTTTGCTTCTTTGATAGTAAAAGCGGGATCTTCAAGCTTACCAATTTTATCATACGCGGTGATCCCTCCACCGATTAAGATAATAACAACTAACCAAGTGACTACTTTGTTAGCAATTGAGTATTGTGCAATATTCATTAACTTCTGCCTGTACTAGGTGATAGAAAATAGTAGATTTTTTATGGTGCTGTCGAAGAATCTGCTTGCTCAACATAAGGTAATAAAGTGACCTCTTGTCCATCTCGCATAAAGGCGATGCCCGCGATAACAACGCGATCACCAAGACTTAAGCCTTCCAGTACTTTTATTCTGTCGCCAAACATATCAGCAACTTTCACTGGCTGTTCTTTCAACTTATTAGTTTCGGGATCGACGATGAAAACCATAGGTGAAAGATCTAACGCGCCTTTAACCGCGTTAATTGGCAATAAATAAACAACATCATCATCGGATTCTGTCACTGTTTGTACAAGCACATTGCTGGTCATACCTGGTAATAAGGTTAACTCATCCGGTTGTGGCATTAAGAATGTAATAGCAAAGGTTTGGGTTTGAACATCCGCTTTTTTAGCGACTTCTTTGACTGTTAAAGGGAACTTCTTATCGCCAGAAGCTTCAAAAGTTGCAAATACCTGATATATTGATTGACCATCGGTTGCGAGTTTTACTAGTCCTTCTGGGATGTTAATTTGAACTTCAAGATGGGTTACATCATTCAAGCTGAAGACCTCTTGTTTTGCTTGAACTTCTTCAAAATTTTGCACATATCGTCTGCCGATAACACCTGAAAACGACGCTTTTAGTTGTGTATAATCGAGTTCATTTCTAGCTTGTTGTAGTTGCGATTTTGCAGATGCAAAGTCAGCTTTCATTTTGTCATACTGAGCTCTAGAGATATAACCATCCTCAATTAGCTCCGAGCCACGATTAAAGTCAGCTCTAGTGCGGTCATAAGTCGCCTGTCTATAGTCGAGTGTTACTTTAAAGTCGGTGGGATCTAATTGCGCGAGTATTTGGCCTTCTTCTACCATATCGCCTTCTTTAACAAATATTTTGTCTAGTTTTCCCGCCACTCGAAATGAAATTTGAGCGCTCTGGACTGAGTCTAAAACAGCTGGGAAGTTACGTTCACCAACAAACTCTTGGTCTTCAATAACCATGGTTTTAACGGGTCTAACATCAGGTTCACTAGCAACGATTTCTTTTTCACTGCATCCAAAAATACTGATACTAGCGACTAAAAAGATGCACAATTTTAATAATGGGTGATTCATTTGGGACTCCAAGATAACTGTTTCGCAAATACAGATTGCTGTGTGACTTTGATTTTTGATTGTAAATACACTAAAGAATAGTTAGGAATCAATTATTTACTACCTTAGAGACCAAGTAATGGCTGCAAAGTTCACATTTTAGTTTATTGCGTGGCGTTTATAAGTATTTGTTATTAAAAGGTAAAGTATAGGTCATCAAGAAGGGGTGGGGTGAAATGAAAAAGCCCTATCAGAAATGATAAGGCTTTTGAGGTGTTAATTTAATTGTGTGTATTTATTGTTTCTTATATCGTTTCTTCGCTATTTTCTTTTACTTTAAGCTTAAGCGTTTCATCAAACTCTACAGCGGGTTTATGAGTACTCGCAATATATGAATAAATCACCGGTAGGATAAATAAAGTAAATAAAGTACCGATTGATAAACCTGACACGATTACAACACCAATACCAAAACGACTTACCGCACCTGCACCAGAAGCAAATAATAATGGGGTCAAGCCCGCAACCATTGCCGCTGTTGTCATTAAGATAGGACGCAAACGTATCGTAGCCGCTTCTTTAACCGCAGCTATTTTATCTAATCCGTGGTGCAGTTGTTCTTCTTTAGCAACCTCTGCAATCAATATACCGTGCTTGGTTATCAGACCCACTAAGGTGATCAAACCCACTTGGGTATAGATATTCATGGTTGCAGCACCCCATGCAAGTGCTACTAATGCGCCACTAATTGCTAATGGAACCGTCATTAATATAACCAGAGGATCTCGAACACTCTCAAATTGACTCGCAAGCACTAAGAATATAATCAAGATTGCCAGAACAAAGGTCATGTATAAAGCATCACCTTCTTCAACAAATTGTCTTGCTTCACCTAAATAAGCATGACTATAACCTTGTGGCAGCTTAGTGACAGATAACTCTTCAAAAAAGCTAATTGCATCACCCATAGCAAAACCAGGTGCTAATACAGCACCGACAGTGGCACTATTTAGCTGATTAAAGTGAGGTAATGAACGAGGCTCTGCAGAGATATCAATGGTAATTAAATTACTCAGAGGTATCATGTCGTCATTTTTAGCACGCACATAAAAGTTACCTAATTTATCTGGCGATAAACGATACTTTCTTTCCACTTGTGCAATTACTTCATAACTACGGCCGTATAAATCGATACGATTTAAATAACCATCACTGAGTAATGTACCTAGCGTGATACCAATATCCTGCATAGTCACACCATAAGCACCCGCTTTATCTCGATCTATTTGGATGTTCATGGTTGCAGAATCAAAGGCTAAATCTAGCTCAGAGTAAACAAAGTTAGGATTTGCTTGTGTTGCCGCTAATACATCACTGGCAATACTTACTAAACTTTCAAACTGATTCGCCGTAGTTATTACAAATTGCACCGGTAAACCACCAGAAGAACCTGGTAACTCAGGCATTTGGAAAGCCGTTGTTGCAACAGAAGCCACACTATTAAATTTAGGTGTAAGCGTTGCAGCTAGTTCCTTAGGATCTTTCTCACGTTCACTCCAAGGTTTCATAATCGCAATACCGAACGCTTGGTTGGCATTTGGAGTACCTGACATCGCTAAGGTTGATTGCACCTCAGGTTGCGCTGATAAATCCTTGGTGATCTCACGCATTGAACTTTCGATGTAATCTAAGTTAGCGTTAGATGGGGCTTTAGACATCAACATCAGTGCGCCTTTATCCTCGGTAGGAGCAAGCTCCGCAGGGATAAACTTAAACAAGTAAGGCAATGAAATAAACACCAAAATAGCAAACACTATAACGGCTGGTCGGCGCTCCATTATAATATCTAGTAGACGTGCGTAACGGTTAGTAACACCGGTTAATACTCTATCTACACCTGCTTCGAAGCGATTTGGCTGATGGTTGTTTTTTAGCAATTTACTACACATCATAGGCGATAATGTTAAGGCAACAACACCCGATACAAATACCGCACCAGCAAGGGTTAACGCAAACTCAGTAAACAGTGAGCCGGTAATACCACCCATTAAGGCAATAGGCGCATAAACCGCTGCTAATGTAATGGTCATCGAAATAACCGGCACAGCAATTTCACGTGTACCAATGATCGCCGCTCGGTATGGGTCTTCACCTGCTTTAATGTGCCGATCGATATTTTCTACCACAACTATCGCATCATCTACCACCAGACCAATCGCGAGTACCATAGCCAGTAGAGTCATCAAGTTAATAGTAAAACCAAATAACTGCATTAATACCAATACACCGATTAACGACAGTGGAATAGTAATAATTGGAACAATAACGGCGCGCCATGAACCTAAAAATAGGATCATAACTACCAATACAATTAAACCAGCTTCTGCAATGGTTTTTATTACTTCATCAATTGATTCTTCGATAGCGATTGTCGAATCATATAAAACCGTCATGTCGATTGAACTTGGGTTGTTCTTTTCCAAGTCCGGTAACATTACGCGCACGTCTGCTGTAATATCTAACGGATTGGCTGTTGGACCTGCATCAATCGCGACGACTACCGCCTTATCACCATTTGCCATTGCACGGTAGATATCATGACTTTTTTCAAGTGATACCTTAGCAATATCTTCCAAGCGAATGATCTTGCCGTTTTCACGGGTTGCGATAACTAAACCTTCCAGTTCAGCTGCGGTCTTAACTTGAGTATTACTATTACCATTAAACAGAGTGAAGTAGCTGTTTGCTTGTCCGGTTGCTGATTGCACGTTATTTGCTTGCAGAATTTGTACAACATCTGCAGTATTTAAACCAAAACCAGCCATACGTTCTGGATCTAACCAAATACGCATTGCAAACTTAGTACCGCCATAAAGGTTTACTTTGGCAACACCATTGATACTAAATAGCTGTGGTTTAACAACACGCTCAAGGTAATCGGTGATTTGGCTCGCATTAAGCTCTGAACTAGAAAAAGCAAGATAAATTACCGATGTCGATGAGCCGGTGCTCATATCAATGGTCGGATCTTCCGCCTCACTAGGCAATTGCGAACGCACACTATTCACTTTTGCAAGAATATCTGCAACAGCACCACTTGGGTTGGTATTCAACTTCATGAATACCGTAATGCTTGAGCTACCCATAAAGCTTTGTGAAGTCATAAAGTCGATATTATCGGCTTGTGCAATAGCTTGTTCAATCGGTTGGGTAATAAAACCCTGAATAAGGTCTGCATTAGCCCCATAGTAACTGGTAGAAACCGTCACTACTGTGTTGGTCATGCTTGGATATTCACGAACCTGCATTTTAGATAAAGCTTGTAATCCTAATAATAC
>JBALXF010000183.1:0-6265 GCA_036961085.1 Psychromonas sp. | reverse complement strand
ACATGCAATCGAGTGTTTAATCAAAAACGTGTTATATATAAATGCAATAAAACTTTTATTTTTCTCATTACTCCACATATATCAGAATATAGATTTGTTTGATTTATGAGAGTGGGGTAGCATTTACCAGTATTTTAACAGCTTTATCTGCACATGCTAAGAGTTAAACTAAAACAGGATATTTTCATTGTCATTATCTATCTTATTACAAAAACTGCCAAGAATAGCTTTAATCCTGATAAGCTTGTTATTAGCATATCAACTTGCTTTATTAACTTGGTCTTTACTGCCGGAAGAAAAATCTACAGTGCAATGGGTTGCTCCAAAAACATCACAGCTAAGTAGTGCTAAAGTTGATAGCCAAGTTATTAAAGAACAGCACCTATTTGGTAAAAAAATTGAAAGCGGTGAAGAGAATCAAAAAGCTGAAGTAGAGGTTCAACAGAAAACTCAGGAATATGATTTAGAGGCTTTATCAAAAACAAAATTAAACTTAACTTTGGTGGGGGTTGTGGCTGCAACAGATCCATTATACTCAAGTGCAATTATCAGCAATAAAAATAAACAAGAAAGCTATTTTATTGACTCTGAGATAGAAGGCACGCAAGCAAGTGTCCATGAAGTTCATGCGGATCGCATTGTGCTGGTGGAAAATAGTCTGTATTCCGTTTTATTTTTAGATGGTGTTGAAGGTGATAGCCAAACACAAAGAAGACCACCTGCTAGATCTAATAATACATCAACGAAGAAAACTCAAAGTATCAATATAGACCGCAGTGATTTATTAAAAAACCCGGCGAAACTAACTAATTTCATCCGCATTTCACCTGTCAGAGAAGGCAGTGAAATTAAAGGCTATAGAGTTAGGCCCGGAAAAGATCCGAGTATTTTTAAAGAGTCAGGTTTGCAGGATGGTGATTTAGCGGTTGAATTAAATGGTATTGATTTAACCGACCTTTCGCAGTCGATGTCTTTAATGAAAGAGTTTCCGACTATGACTGAAATGAGTTTAACCGTGGAGCGTGATGGTCAACTGCATGAGCTCTACTTTAGTATTCCTTAACACAACAATATATAAGCATAAAATGTCAATATCTCTAAAAACAACAATAAAGATGTCACTAGCAAATAACGCAAAAATATACATGGAGCTTTAATAGCAATGGACTTATTAAGAATAAAAAGCAAATTAGCTCGGTTATTAGGAACAGGCTTATTTGTTGTGATGATTCAAGGGACAAGTATACAAGCAGTATCTGCTACCGAATATTCTGCTAGTTTCAAAAATGCAGATATTAATGAATTCATCAATATTATCGGTAAGAACTTACAAAAAACAATTATTGTTGATCCGTCTGTGCGAGGCAGCATTAATGTGCGCAGTTATGATTTATTGAATGAGCAGCAATATTATCAGTTTTTCTTAAATGTACTCGAAGTTTATGGATTTGCTGTTGTCGAAATGGACAACGGCATCGTCAAGGTTATTAAAGCGAAAGATGCAAAAGCAGCCTCAATTCCTGTGGTTGATGATGGCAGCACATTTAATGGCGACCAAATGGTGACTCGAGTAGTGCCCGTCACCAATGTTTCTGTACGTGAATTAGCGCCTCTTTTACGCCAATTAAATGATAATGCTGGTGGGGGTAATGTTGTTCATTATGACCCTTCTAATGTGATCATGATAACCGGGCGTGCAGCTGTGGTTAACCGTTTAGTTGAAATCATTAATCGTGTTGATAAAGCGGGTGACCAAGAAGTTGATATTGTTAAATTAAAATTTGCTAGTGCGTTAGAGATGGTGAAAGTTGTCGAGTCAATTCAAAAGCCGGCTTCAGGCGGTAAAAATACTACGCCAAGTATTTTACAACCTAGGTTGGTTGCCGATGAACGTACGAACTCGATCATCATAAGTGGTGAGCCTAAGACACGTGAGCGTATTGTTAATCTCGTAAAATCCTTAGATGATGAATTGGAAAATAATGGTAATACGCGAGTTTACTACCTTAAATATGCTAAAGCCGAAGAGGTTGTTCAAGTTTTGAAAGGCGTGAGTAAAAGTTTAGAAACCTCTAAAGATAGTAAATCATCAAAGGCATCATCAGGTTCTGAATTAAGTATCGAAGCTCATGAGGGTACGAATTCTATTGTAGTGTCGGCACAACCAGCATTAATGTCATCTTTAACGAGTATCATTCGTCAGTTAGATATACGCCGTGCGCAGGTATTAGTTGAAGCGATTATTGTTGAGGTATCGGAAGGTGATGGTGTTAACTTAAACGTACAATTTGCGACACCTTATGGCGGGACACAGTTTACGGATAATGGTGCAAGTACAGGAGACTTGATCAATGGAGCCTATGACTTGAATGAAAATGATTCTTTTGATGGTGCTGCTAGTGCATTAGCAAAAATTGCAGGCGGAGCTGTAGGGATTGCAGGCGATGATTGGGGAGCGATTGTTCAAGCTGTTTCAACCACCAGTGGCTCAAATATTCTAGCTACGCCAAGTCTTACCACCTTAGACAATCAAGAGGCGAGCTTTGTTGTCGGTGATGAAGTGCCTGTATTAACTGGGTCAACCTCTAGTTCAAGTAATGATAATCCATTCACAACCATTGAACGTAAAGAAGTCGGTATTAAATTAAAAGTGACGCCGCAAATAAATCAGGGTGATTCGGTGCAAATGGTGATCGAGCAAGAAGTATCAAATATTAAAGGAGAGACTTCAGTTGATGTTATTTTTGCGACACGTTCAGTAAAAACCACTGTGTTAGTTAAATCTGGAGATACAATTGTTATCGGTGGTTTGATTGATGAAGATGTTAGTGAAACTGTGAGTAAAGTGCCATGGTTAGGTGATATCCCATATTTGGGTGTACTATTCAGATCCACTAAAAGTAGTGTTAATAAACGTAATCTAATGATTTTTATACGTGCCTCTATTATTCGTGACGACCAAACAATGAGAGATTTAAGTACGCGTAAATATAGTGCCATTCGTGGTGTTCAAGAAACCATGCAGAGTAATGGCTTGAGTCTGATGCCGGATGTTAATCTACCTGTTTTACCTACATGGGGCGAGAGTCATGAACTTAAGCCAGAAAATTACTTGCCAATAGAGCAGCAGCAAGAAGCGAACCGTAAAAAAATGGAAGCGGAACAAAATAAAGCATCTAACGGAGTTGCAAATTAATGACGGTGCTTGAGCAAGAAATCATGCCAAACGAATTGATCGATGACCCTGAAATGATTGATCACACTCCGCGAGGTCAATTACCTTTTGCTTTCTCCAAGAAACACGAAGTTGTTATTTTTTACAATGATGAATCGGTAGAGCTGTGTTTTAAGCAGCAGCCCACTGCTGAATTAATCTTTGAAGTACGCCGTGTTATTGGGCTGGCATTTGTTCTAAAACAAGTTGATCACGAGCGTTTTGATCACTTAGTTACAGTTGCTTATCAGTCCTCTTCATCTGAAGCACAACAATTGATGGAAGATATAGGTAGTGACGATTTTTTCACGCTAGCTGATGAATTACCTGGTGATGAAGATCTGTTAGAAACGGAAGATGATGCGCCGATTATTAAATTAATTAATGCGATGCTTGGCGAAGCAATTAAAGAAGAAGCGTCAGATATTCATATAGAAACCTTTGAAAACTCGCTAGTTATACGTTTTCGTATTGATGGTGTATTACGTGAAATTCTTAAACCTCAACGTAAATTAGCAAATTTGTTAGTTTCCCGTATTAAGGTCATGTCGAAACTAGATATTGCTGAAAAACGTGTGCCACAAGATGGTCGTATCTCCCTGAAAATTGGTGGTCGAGCAGTAGATGTGCGTGTTTCAACTATGCCATCGAGTCATGGTGAACGTGTTGTATTGCGTTTGTTAGATAAAAATGCGATTAAATTAGATTTAGCAACTTTAGGTATGACTGAAGCCAACCATGAAATTATTCGCCAACTGATTCATAAACCTCACGGAATTATTCTTGTAACGGGACCAACGGGGTCCGGTAAAAGTACCACTTTATATGCAGGCTTATTAGAAATTAACTCTAAAGATAGAAATATCCTGACGGTTGAGGACCCGATAGAGTATGCGATCGAAGGTATTGGACAAACCCAAGTAAATACTAAAGTTGATATGACCTTTGCGCGTGGATTACGTGCGATATTACGTCAAGATCCCGATGTGGTTATGATCGGTGAAGTGCGTGACTTAGAAACCGCCCAAATAGCTGTTCAAGCGAGTTTAACGGGTCACTTAGTTTTATCCACATTACATACCAATA
Source organism: Psychromonas sp. (assembly GCA_036961085.1). Lineage (GTDB taxonomy): Bacteria > Pseudomonadota > Gammaproteobacteria > Enterobacterales > Psychromonadaceae > Psychromonas. Next base: position 1,965 of record JBALXF010000183.1, on the reverse strand, counting down.
CCGCTGTCGGTGCTGTTACGCGTCTGCGTGACATGGGGGTTGAACCTTTTCTTTTAGCTTCAAGTTTACTCGGTGTACTTGCACAGCGACTGGTGCGTTGTTTATGCCCAACTTGTAAACAGCCACACACAGCCACTGAAAAAGAAAAGCAGGTGTTAGGTTTAAGTGAGACGGAAAATTCTATTATTTACCGTGCAGTCGGTTGCAGAAATTGTAATCACAGTGGTTATAAAGGTCGTACCGGTATTCATGAATTGTTAGTGGTTGATGAACATGTTCGAGAATTAATCCATGCCGGAGCAGGTGAGCAAACCGTCGAAAAGTTAATTCGAGAACGAACACCAAGTATTCGTGATGACGGTTTAGCTAAAGTATTAGCCGGTGTTACTACATTGGAAGAGATTTTACGTGTAAGTAGAGAGGATTAACGTGGCAACTTTTTCCTACAAGGCAATCGACACTAATGGTAAGCAAAAAAAGGGCACATTAGAAGCCGATTCGGCGCGTATCTTACGCCAACAACTACGCTCTTCTGGTCTGACTCCTCTCAGCGTCGAAATGGTCGCAAGCCAGGCAAAAAAAGGCAAGGGTAGTGTCTTAGACAGTAAAATAAAGACTGTTGATTTAGCACTAATAACTCGACAATTATCTACCTTAGTGGCCTCAGCTATTCCGATTGAAGAATGTTTACATGCTGTAGCAGAGCAGTGTGATAAACCTAAAATTAAAGCGATGATTGTTGCTGTTCGTGGTGGTGTCATCGAAGGACATAGCCTTGCCGAGAGTATGCGTTCTTTCCCATTGATTTTTGATAATTTATTTTGTGCAATGGTTGAAGCAGGTGAAAAATCGGGGCATCTAGATAAAGTCTTAGATAGATTGGCTGATTATGCTGAGCAGCGTCAGGAGATGAGAAGCAAAATGATGCAAGCTTTAATCTATCCTGTGGTGTTAACGCTGGTAGCGATTTCAGTGATTGCGATCCTACTAACCTCGGTAGTGCCTCAGGTTATTGGGCAGTTTGAACATATGAGTGCCGAATTACCGAGCTCAACCCAAATTTTAATTGCAGCTAGTGATGCATTAAGCAGCTATGGCTTGTATTTCCTTATTTTTGTTATTTCCGCATTATTTCTGTTAAAACACTCGCTTAAAAAACCGGCTAACCAGTTACGTTTTGATCAATGGTTACTGACCCTACCCGTGATAGGTAAGGTTGCTAATGAATTAAACACAGCGCGCTTTGCTCGAACTTTAAGTATATTGAATAGTAGTGCAGTGCCTTTGTTGGAAGCGTTAGCGATTGCTGGGAACGTATTGAGCAATCAATATATTCGCCTCAAGGTTACAGAGGCAACAGAACGAGTGAGAGAAGGAACGAGCCTAGGCAAGGCATTAGATAATACTAAATTATTCCCTCCAATGATGTTACATATGATTATGAGTGGCGAACGTAGTGGTGAGCTTGGTAATATGTTGGAGCGCTCAGCAGACAATCAAGATAAACAGTTTTCTGCACAAGTGACCATAGCGCTAGGAATTTTTGAACCTGCGCTGGTCATCTCAATGGCGGGTATCGTTTTATTTATTGTCATGGCAATATTGCAACCGATTTTAGAACTTAATAATATGGTTTCAGGTTAACTGATATAGTATTCAAATTTTCAACAAACAGATAAGGCAAATTCAGTGAAGATTAATAAAAAATATAATAAGCAAAAAGGTTTTACGTTACTTGAGATAATGGTTGTTATCGTTATTTTAGGCGTACTTGCATCTCTTGTAGTACCAAATTTAATGGGCAATAAAGATAAAGCGGATCGCCAAAAAGTGGTTTCAGATGTGATTGCATTAGAAAATGCATTGGATATGTATCGTTTAGATAACAGTGTTTACCCAAGTACAGATCAGGGCTTAGAAGCATTGGTTGAAGAGCCAACTGGAACGCCTGCACCAAGAAACTAC